>CAMVQS010000050.1 GCA_947169685.1 uncultured Prevotella sp.
ATCCGTCGTGGCAAGGACATGTGGGCAGCCTTCTGGATTGTGCTGGGCACACTGGTAAAGGTGTATGGCATTGTGGGACTGGCATTCTTTTTCTTCACCAAGAGCAAGCCTAAGTTTGTGATGTGGCTACTTGTTTGGACAGTAATATTGGTGGTACTTCCTATGCCCTTCTTCGGTGCCGACTATGTAGCAGGACAGTATGCGGAATGGATCAAGTGTCTGGGGGAGAAGGGGCAGGAGAACCTGCTGTCCGACTTCCAGAACATCAGTCTGCTGGGCATGGTACGCAAGATAGGCTATGCCGTCTCGGCCGGACTGCCAGCCTATTACGAGGTTTTCGAAAGTGCGGGAAAGAATCCTGATGTCACCAACTGGTGGTGGTCCACTTGGAATGATTTGTGGCTCATCATCCCTGCCCTCCTCTACAGTGCGCTACCCTGGCTGCGCGTTAAGCAATATAAACACCACGCTTTCCAACTCATGTGTCTGGCCTTGGTACTGATGTTCGTCAACATTTTCAGCACAGGTGCAGAGAACAGCAGCTACATTATTTCCATGCTGGGTGTTGCCATTTGGTTCATAGCCGTACCTTGGAAGCGTAGTTGGTTAGACATCGGACTGCTGATATTCTGTTTCGTGCTGACCTCATTATCGAGTACCGACCTCTTCCCAGGCGACATACGAACCTATTGGATCAGGGCATTCTCGCTGAAGGCCCTGCCTGTCGTTCTCATCTGGATAAAACTGGTATGGGAGATGTGTACTCGTGACTACAGCGAGCTGCCTCAATCTGAACCGTTGGTCACGTCGAAATAGCGTTGCAACACCAGTAATGAAATTAGTTTTTCCCGTTTCTTGTCTTGAAACTTCTGCACGTACTCGTGGGCATGGCGGATGATGGCCTCAGCCTCGTCTAGATGATTGATGTAATACGTGAGCCGTTCCTCCAAATCCTCAAAGTCCTCGCGTACCTCTATATAATGGTAGTTAGGAATGAGCGTGCCCTCCATAAACCAAGTCTCTTGCGTCAGCTTGGGTGTGACGGCAATAGAATTGGACGACATCACCCACTTCAAGTTCGAGGCGACGTCGTTGCCTTCCAATGACATGATGAACTTATAGTCCAGATGCTCACCAATGGTGAGTTTCGGCTTCTGCCATTCCGGGTGCTCGTCAGAGCGGTTAGTAGAAGCTGCATCCACCATCGGGTGGCCTACCCATCGTTGCATGAACAGGTCGCGGTTTTGCTTGCGAGGCCCTAAGTCGCCACGAAAGATGGCTACATCACGCTTTGTACGCCACGCCTTGTTATCGTTGACAAACAGGAAATGCCGGTTTTTGTCGAGATTGAGGAGGACTGAGTTGTCGTTATGTTCCACAATAGGACGGTTTTTCACGATGGCAGGCTCTGGTGCTACGTAAGGCTTGTCACCTGGGTCGAGAATCCAGCGCAGGCTTTGGTCGAAGTAGCGCGCATACTCCATCGCATCAAAATAGTAGGTCTTCTGGCCTGTGACGGGCTGCAGACGCAGTGCTACGGCTTTCTCGCCCCATGCCTGACGGTCGAAGATACTCTCGCGAGTCAGCTTGCAGTAATAAGCCACACGCCCCAACACCTCTTCCCTGTCAGTACGCTTGTCAAGCTTGCTGAGCTCTCGTTTCAGTTGGAGCTGGAAGAACTTTTTGGGCGTGTATTCCCTGAGATAGCTACGCAGGTAATACTTTAAGTTGCTGTTTTTCCCACTGTGCAACATGTAGTGGATCTTCCTTTTATCCATATCAGCGGAAATAATAGAGCAGGTGTTTGTAAAAACGCTTATAGAACCACTTGAGGCGCTTCATGGGACGCGGCTTCGTGGGAATGGTAGTAGGCATGGAGCCGTCGGCAGTGCATTGGCAAGCCAAGCAGGGGTGGCTCCAGTAGTATTTCAGCAGACCTTGTTGAACGAGCTTGTTGTGCAGGCAGTCGCTGGTGGTGTCCGACTTGTTCGTACTAACGTAATCCATAATGGTTTGAGCTGCCTGATGGTTCAGGTAGTAACAGCCGGCATAACGGTCGCGGGTGGCCTCGTAGAGCAGTTGTCCCTTGACGCGATGACTACGGGGCACGAGCAGCAAACTGCTTTCCTCGTAGTTGATAATCGCTTGTTGGCTGGCAAAACGCTTGTTGTACTCTTGCAAGCTCTGGATGAACAGCGGTTTGAAGTTGTCATAGAAATAGATGTCGTCTTCAATGATGAGCGCTCCCTCCAACTTGTGGTCGAGAATATACTGTGTAGCCAACAGGTGTTTCAAGGCACAACTGGTTCGCGGAAACTGTCCATACATGGTATCCGGTTTCCCGTCATTAACAAAGTAATGGTTCAGGACCTCAGGAGTAAGATCAGACACGTTGCCGTCAAGGACATATTCATACGGCCACTGCAGCTTATCCAGCTGCTTCTGTATGAAAGCCCTGCGCTCTTCCTGTCCGCGCACATGGATAACGAGAACCTGTGTACTCATGTTCCTTTGTATAGATAAATGATTGACAAAGGTACGAAAAAAAACTATATATTCACCAAATTATGACAGAAAACCCCATTTTTTTTGGTGGTTTCCTCCGTTTTCATTATCTTTGTGGTCGAAAATAGCATATATCCGTAAGATGATTCCAAAGAAGATACATTACTGCTGGCTGAGTAACGACCCATTTCCAAAGAAAATCAGGAAATGTATGGACACGTGGCAGAAGACGCATCCAGACTATGAAATCATCCGTTGGAGCACCCAGAACTTCGATATCAATTCCGTTCCCTATGTTAAAGAAGCATACGAGGCTCGCAAATGGGCTTTTGCTGCCGACTATATCCGTATGCATGCACTTTACACCGAGGGCGGCATCTATCTGGATTCCGATGTCGTACTGCTAAAGCGTTTTGATGATTTCCTTGACAACTCCTTCTTCTCCAGCATGGAGTATCACCCCATACAGATTGAGAAATGCGGTTCCATGCAGTATATCGATGCAGAGGGCCATCGCACGGCTGACGTTTTTATTGAGGGCATACAGATACAGGCAGCTGTCATGGGTGCCGAAAAAGGCTGTCCCTTTGTCAAAGAGGTGCTCGACTGGTACGAAGGCCAGCATTTCGTCAAGGAGGACGGCACGTTGCGTACCGATTTGCTTTCACCTTATATATATGCACGCGTAGCAGAGAAAAAGGGATTCGTCTATCGAGACATTGACCAACAGCTCCCCGACCGCATCCACATCTATCCATCGGAAATATTCGCCGGCAACAAGCACGAGGTAACCCGCAACAGCTATGCCATTCACATGTGTGCCCACTCGTGGCATCTGACACCCTGGGAAAAGATTCGCAGACTCTTTGGCTTGAACAAGAAATACCAACAGACAAATGGGATATAACAAGGAACGATACAGAACGCTCAAGGGCATTGCATACTATCTACTTTTGGCGGGATGGTATCTCTTTTCCTTGTTGCCTATGTGGTTCCACTATCTGCTGAGCGACATGATTTACGGACTGCTGTACAAACTGGTAGGCTATCGGAAGAAGGTGGTCAGGCAGAACCTGAAGGAGTCGTTCCCTGAAAAGACGGAAGAGGATTTGAAAAAGATAGAACGTAGCTTTTTCCATTTCCTAAGCGATTACTTGGTGGAGAGTGTCAAACTAATGACCATCAGCAGGAGGAACCTTCAACGACGCATGGTGTTTAAAGGCACGGAGCTGATAGAACAGTGCATAGAAGAAGGGCAGTCATGTGCTATCTATCTGGGCCATTACTGCAACTGGGAATGGGTAACATCACTACCCCTATGGGTGAGCCCCAAGGCACAATGCGGGCAAATATACCATCCATTAGAGAACCTAGTAACCGACCGCATCTTTTTGCGACTTCGTGAGCGCATGGGAGCCGTCTGCATCCCCATGCAAGACACCCTGCGCAAGATGATTACAGACCAACGTAGCGGACAACTGACCGTCATTGGCTATATCTCAGACCAGAAGCCCTACTGGACGAACATTCACCACTGGGTGGACTTCCTGCACCATGACACCCCTGTACTGACAGGTACGGAACGTATCATCAAAAAAGCAGGCCATGCCGTCTTCTATTTAGACATACGTCGGGTACGACGCGGCTACTACGAGGGAGAATTCAAGCTCATCACCCGTGAGCCCGGAAAAATGCAGGAGTTTGAACTCACAGACATCTATTTCCAGATGTTAGAGGAGAGTATCCGTCGGGCACCAGAATACTGGCTATGGAGCCATAAGCGATGGAGCCGCACCCGTGAGGAATTCAACAAGAACTATGAAGTGGTTGATGGTAAAGTAATAGCCAAGAACCGATAAAGAGGTGTTTTTCTTTCAATTTTGTTGTCCAAGGCGGATTCGAACCACCACAAACAGAACCAAAACCTGTTGTGCTACCATTACACCATTGGACAATTGCGGGTGCAAAGGTAGTGGTTTTTTACGCCACTACCAAATTTTTGCTTGTTTTTTTACTTCACTACCAGCAGATAGTAGTTCTTCTTGCCTTTCTGAGCCAGCAAATACTTGCCGTCGATGAGGTCCTCAGAGGTAACGAGACGATTCTGGTCTGTCAGTTTTTCCTTATTCAGTGAAACACCACCACCCTGCACCATCTTACGCATCTCACCCTTTGAGGGGAACACAGCAGCAACAGTGGTAAAGAGCTCGATAGCGGGCTGACCTAACTGGTCCTTGCTAATCTCAAACTGTGGAACACCGTCAAAGACATCAAGAAAAGTCTGTTCGTCAAGACGCTCCAGTCCCTCTTTGGTTGATTTACCAAAAAGAATACTACTGGCTTCGATGGCGGTATCAAGAGCTTCCTGTGAATGTACCATAACGGTAACCTCTTCTGCCAGACGCTTCTGCAGCACGCGACGGCCAGGGTCTGCCCGGTGCTCTTCAACGAGCGCATCGATGACATCCTTCTCCAACGAGGTGAAGATCTTGATATAACGCTCGGCATCGTCGTCGCTGACATTGAGCCAGAACTGATAGAACTTATACGGTGTGGTGCGAACAGGGTCAAGCCAGATATTACCACTCTCTGTCTTACCGAACTTCTTACCATCGCTCTTGGTGATGAGCGGACAAGTCAGCGCGAAGGTCTCCACCTCATTGCCTAAGGTACGACGGATGAGCTCCGTACCTGTAGTCATGTTGCCCCACTGGTCGTTACCGCCCAGCTGCAGCTTTACGCCATAGTGCTGATAGAGGTACAGGAAGTCGTAGCCCTGAAGGAGCTGGTAGGTAAACTCCGTGAACGACAATCCATCACGTGCTGTACCGTTCAGACGCTGTTGCACGCTCTCCTTGGCCATCATATAGTTGACGGTAATGTGCTTACCCACCTCGCGAGCAAAGTCGAGGAACGTAAAGTCCTTCATCCAGTCATAGTTATTAACCATCACTGCAGCATTCTCTTCCTTCGACTCGAAATCGAGGAATTTTGCCACCTGACGCTTGATGCACTCCTGATTGTGGCGCAGCGTCTCGTCATTGAGCAAGTTACGCTCCTGACTCTTACCACTGGGGTCGCCAATCATACCTGTAGCACCACCCACAAGAATAATGGGTTTATGTCCACAACGCTGCAGATGACGCAGCATCATGATGCCACACAAGTGACCAATGTGCAGTGAGTCGGCCGTGGGGTCGGTGCCCAAATAAGCCGTTACCATTTCTTTCTGGAGCAGTTCTTCTGTTCCAGGCATCATCTGTGCCAGCATTCCGCGCCAGCGGAGTTCTTCAACAAAGTTCTTCATATCTAATTCCTAATTCCTAATTTCTAATTTCTAATTCCTAATTTCTAATTTCTAATTTCTCATTCCTCACGGCACCGGGTCATATCCCGAGCCCCCCCAAGGGTTACATCTTAATATGCGCCAAATGGCGAGTCCAAGTCCTTTGATAGGTCCATGCTTCTTCAGCGCCTGACGAGCATACTCGCTGCATGTTGGTGTAAAACGGCAGGCTGGTGGAGTATAGGGAGAAATACATGTCTGGTAGAAGACGATGGGCAGGCACAATAGCCAGGAGAGTCCCTGCGAGAGCAGATGTAGCCACTTCTTCATAATTTCTCGACTATACGTTGCATCAAGGTCTTCACGCGTTCCTCAACCACTGATGACGGATAGAGTTCGTTTGCCTGCCAAATCCATGCAAGGTACAACACTGTTTCGGGCTGTTGCTCCAGTTTTCCTAACAAGAGTTGCTTGTTCAGACGATAGGCCTCACGTATCTGCCGTTTTATCCTGTTACGCTTAACAGCGCGCTTAAAATGACGCTTCGATACACTAATCAATATTTGTGCTCGTGCTGACTCATCATTGCCAGATGCCGTCATATAGACTACACGCAGAGGGAATACAGCAATCGACTGGCTCTTGCCTCCCGAAAAGAGCGTGTCAATCAGCTTGGTGCTCTTGATGCGCTCCTGACTGCCAAGCGTATGAACGGCTGCCATCGGCTCAGTCTTCCTGTTCCAACAGATAGTGTTGCAGGGCCCCTGTCATTGAGGGGTATTTCTCTGTAGGAGCTTCCAAGTCGAGTCGCAGGCCAGCATCTTTCACGGCTTTGGCCGTTGCCGGTCCGAAGGTGCCTATAGCAATCTTCCCTTGTTTGAAATTAGGGAAGTTCTTCATCAGAGATTCAATACCTGAAGGACTGAAGAAGATGAGCATGTCATAGTCGAATGACTTAATCTCTTCAGGGGTGAAGTCGTTGCTCACCGTGCGATACATCACACACTCCTGATGCTGAAGTTTCTTGGAATCAAGCAGTTCCTTCACGCTGTCATTGTGCACGTCACTCATGGGGACAAGGTACTTTTCTGATTTATGCTTCACCATCGTAGGTACGAGGTCTGCAATTTTGCCTGTTTCACCAAAGAAAACCTTACGCTTACGGTACTGCACGTATTTCTGGATATAAAGGGCGATGGCCTCTGTCACACAAAAATACTTCATGTCCTCAGGAATGGTAACACGAAGCTCTTTGGCCAGCGTAAAGAAATGGTCAATAGCATGACGTGACGTAAATACGATTGCCGTATGGTCAAGAATACTGACCTTCTGCTGACGAAACTCTTTAGCCGTCAGGCCTTCTACCTTAATGAAAGGACGAAATACCATCTCTACTCCGAAACGCTCTGCAAGATCGTAGTAGGGTGATTTTTCGCTGGATGGTTTTGGCTGTGAAACCAGAATCTTCTTCATCATTGTCCTAATAATTTATCTTTAAAAAGTTACCTGTCAGTACCAATGTGCTCCAAAATGCAGCTAAAGGCACGATTTCAAGGGCGCAAAAGTACAAAATATTTTGCAAATAACCACCTTTTCCTCGAAAAAAGATAGCAAAACACTTATAAATCGTCAATAATTTAACCAAAATAAGCGTAATTGCAAAGTATAAGATAACAGTTTGTGTAGATAAATTAAAATAAATCAGGAGCATAATGACAGGGAAAAGCAGTATGCCCTCCATGCTTATTATGAACAACTGAGTCTTCAGCCAATAGATATTTCTCTTAACGTCAAAGAAGATGGTATTAACGATTGTGTAAAGTAGGAAACGTACCAGGAAATACCCTACTGCCATAGCCGTATAGATGCCCACCACCATATAGTCGGAGTCCACGATGAACGTCTCTCCAATGTATTCCTGAGTATAGAAGAAGAACAAGATTCCCAGGAACAGGCATGTCTGCACCATCAGAAAGAATTGACAGATAAGCTCTGTATTGGTCTCAGGCAGAAACAGGTTATTATCAACTTTAAATAAAGATTTCAGCTGACGAAGGAGAAATGAACGCGAGATTGACACCAGCATAACAACCAGCACAAAGAGTCCTAACAACGTAGAGGTTAAGACATGGTCCTTGTGAAGCGAATAAGGCATAGGGTCGCCAGGCACTCCGTAGGCTGTCAGTTTTCCAGTCTGTTGCAGGGTATTGGCAAAGAATGTCTTATTGTAATAGATAGGGATATCCACCTCCGACAGTTTTATTCCCTTATCATGGCCTGGCAAATGCAAGGTATCCGGCTGACTGCTATAACGGATTTCACGAGGCTGGAATGTTGCCTGAATGGCCGAATCCTGTTGGGCAGGAGTAGCATCACGCGGCAAAGTGCGCAACACCTGATAAGGGGTGCGCGGCTTTGCCGCGTGTACCACAGAGTCAGCAGTGCCAATACTGACTGCCGTAGGTTCTACATGTGTAATGGAATCCTGCGGAAGCATCTCTTACAGCGCAAACTCCTTTCTGATATCTTCGACCCTGTCCAACTTCTCCCAAGTGAACAGCTCGACATCAATGGTCTTCGTCTCGTGATAACGGCTGGTAAACGTTTTCTTTACCACCTCGTTCTTACGTCCCATGTGGCCATAGGCCGCTGTCTCCAGGAACATAGGCTGGCGTAGTTTCAAGGTACGCTCAATAGCCTTCGGACGCAAGTCGAAAAGCTTGCTGATACGCTGAGCTATCTCGCCGTCACTCATGTTGACATGCTTACGTCCATAGGTGTTGACGTAGATGTTCATGGGTTCTGCCACACCGATGGCATAGCTGATCTGCACCAGCATCTCGTCACTGACACCTGCCGCCACCATGTTCTTGGCGATATAACGGGCAGCATAGGCAGCCGAACGGTCCACCTTTGAGGAGTCCTTACCCGAGAAGGCTCCACCACCATGAGCACCCTTGCCGCCATACGTGTCAACGATAATCTTGCGACCTGTCAGACCAGTATCACCATGAGGGCCGCCAATGACGAACTTACCCGTGGGGTTCACGTAATACTTGATGTCGTCGCCAAACAACGACAACACTTTTTCGGAGTGTATCTGCTGCTTGACACGCGGAATGAGGATGTTGATGACATCATCCTTGATTTGCTGCAACATCCGCTCGTCATCCGTATCAAACTCATCATGCTGCGTGGAAACGACAATGGTGTCGATACGCTCGGGCACACCCTCGTCACTGTATTGGATGGTCACCTGACTCTTGGCATCCGGACGCAGGTAGGTCATCACCTTACCCTCCTTACGGATGTCGGCCAATGTCCGCATAATGAGATGTGCCAGGTCAAGACTTACGGGCATCAGGCTCTCCGTCTCGTTGGTGGCATAGCCGAACATCATACCCTGGTCGCCGGCTCCCTGATCGTCGTCTTCCTCACGGTCAACACCTCGGTTGATGTCCTCACTTTGTTCGTGAATGGCCGTTAGGATACCGCAAGAGTTTCCGTCGAACTGGTACTCCGCCTTTGTATAACCGATTTTCTTGATGGTGTTGCGGGCAATAGTCTGCAGGTCAATATACACCTCACTGCGCACCTCACCCATGATAACCACCTGGCCGGTAGTGACAAATGACTCGCATGCCACGCGGGCATGCGAGTCGTAGGCCAGAAACTGGTCCAGTATGGCATCACTGATCTGATCGGCCACCTTGTCGGGATGGCCTTCAGATACAGATTCTGATGAAAAATAATATGACATATTTTCGTTTTAACAGTTTATTCTGCAGGCATCATGATGACCTCTGCACGGTTGCCGGCCTTCAGCAATTCTTTGACGAAGGCGCTGATGCTCTCAGGTGTCTGGGCCTGAACAACAGCCTTGTAGTCGGTATGGCTATCAATGCCCCATTTGCGCCATGTGCTGATAACACCAGCCCAGTAGCCGTTGGTCTTTGCCTGGTCGTCAATGTTCTTCAGCATGTACTCCTTGACCTTCTGCAGCATATCAGCGTCACAGGTCTTGGCCAGCTCGTTCATCTCATCACGCAGAATCTGCACTGCCACGTCACCCTTCTCGGGCTTCATCGGGCAATAGGCCAGAAGCGTCACCTCAGAGCCGAAGTCATTGCGCTCTGCGCCACCCATAGCCTGAACGGTATAGGCTGCGCTGGCATCCTCACGGATCTTCTTCAGGTAGATCATGCTGAGAATCTGATGGGTAATGTCTGCCTTGACATCGTTCTCGAGGGTATAGGGAATCTGCTTGCTGTTCCATACCATAACGGCAATGGCCTTCGGCGTCTCTGCCTTCTGCTTGAAGCTGTTGACGACGACACCCTTGAAGTCGGTGCTGACATCCTTGCTCTTCACCACCTTCTTCTGAGCAGGCAGAGAGGCGATATACTGCTCGATGAGCGGACGGATGGTAGCCTCGTCATAGTTACCCACGATGGTGAAGGTGTAGGCAGCGGCATTAGCCGTACGCTCCTTGGCCATCTGCAGGATGCGGTCGTAGCTGACGTTCTTTAGGTCCTCAACTACCAAAGGCATGAAGCGCGGGTTGTGGCACGACAAGGTTGCCTGAAGTGAGTCACTGAATGCCACCTCTGGTGTGAGTGAACGGTTCTTCAGCTCCAGCTCTGTGGTCTGCATCAGGTTGTCAAACGACTTCTGATCCTTATTGATATTGGTGAAGGTGAGGTAGAGCAACTGCAGCATGGACTCCACATCCTTCGGCGTAGAAGAACCACTGACGTTCTGACGGTTGGTAGCCAACGACAGAGACAGGCTGGCAATCTTACCTGCCAAGGCCTTCTCCAGCTCGGTGTGTGAGAAATTACCCAGTCCGCTGGCTTCAATAACGTCGTTGAACATCTTGATGTTGGCAAAGTCGGCAGCACCATAGAGCGCAGAACCTCCAAAGCCCTCACCACGCAGCAGCACCTGGTCTTTCTTCAGGTCGGTCTGCTTCAGGATGACGGTAGCACCGTTCGAGAGCGTCAGCTCCGTATAGCCGAACTTCTCGTTCTTCACTTCCTTCGTAATCTTACCGGCCTTCGGCAGGGTAGCCATCAGCGGCTCGTCCTTCACGTTGTCCACGTATGCCTCGATGGTAGCGGCACGTGCCTCGGCAACAGCCTTCTTGAAACCATCGACAGTGGGATAGACGGCACCGTCCTTCTCTGTGTTGAAGTTGACAACGACCATGTTGGAGTCGCTCAGCGTTACCAGCTCCTTCATGAACTCGTTGACATAATTGACAGGAAGTGCTGGAACCACCTGCTTCATCGTCGTGTAAGTAAAGTCGATAGAGGGGATGGGCTCGTTAGCCAGGAAGTGCTGTACGTACTGGTTGACAAACTGCGAGTTGTAGCGTTTGTCTTTGTTCGTGTACTGCTTCTCCAGGTTACTGATGTAATTGGCTTTGAAGCGGTTGTACTCCGTAGCAGTAAAACCGAACTCAATAGCACGGCGTGCCTCGGTGAGAACGGCTTTCAACGCCTCGTTGGTCTGTCCGTCCTTGGGCAAGAAGTCCAGTTCAAAAGCATCCTTCGTCTTGGCAAAGATATACTGTCCGTCACCGGCACTTGCCTGCACATAAGGACAAGCAGGGTTCTCGGCAAATTCCTTCAGACGGTCATTCAACATGCTGATAGCTGCATCCTTCAAATAGTCATTCACCGTATAAAGCACCGTACCCTTCAAGCTGTCGGGGAACACATCGTGCTTGAACATCATCATGACATAGTTGTACTGCATCTCCTTGTCCTTGTCGATAACATAGATGGCTTCATCGTTGTCGGGAACAGGCACGTCCTCAACCATAGCGCGGTTCTCGGGCAGCACGATGCCGCTGAACAATTCTTTGATCTTAGCCTCAACCTTATCCACATCCACGTCACCAACAATAATCAGACCCTGATTGTCGGGACGATACCACTTCTCGTAGTAGTCGCGCAGGAACTGAGGCTCGAAGTTGTCGATAATCTCCATCAGACCGATAGGCATACGATAGCCGTACTTACAGTTAGGATAGAGCTGGGGCAGGTCACGCTCAAACATACGCTGCGAAGCGCTGGTACGCAGACGCCACTCCTCATGGATGACGCCACGCTCCTTCTCAATCTCTTCCTTTTCCAGCAACAGTCCGTCGGCCCAGTCGTAGAGGATAAGCAGACAGGAGTCAACCACCGACTGACGCTCTGTGGGAACGTTTGAAATGTTGTAAACCGTCTGGTCAATAGAGGTATAAGCATTCAGGTCGCGACCGAACTTGATACCGACGCTCTCGCACCAGCGCAGCAGGTCGTTGCCCTGGAAGTGCTTGGAGCCGTTGAAGGCCATGTGCTCCAGGAAGTGAGCCAGACCACGCTGGTCGTCATTCTCCTGCAGCGAGCCCACCTTCTGGGCAATGTAGAACTCGGCACGATGCTCGGGCCAGTTGTTGTAACGAATGTAATAAGTTAGTCCGTTGTCTAATTTTCCGATGCGCACAGCCTCATCCACAGGGATAGCAGGCATTTCCTGTGCCATCATAGCTACAGCGCTGACAAACAGCAACACAGCAGCAGTAAAGATTCTCTTCAGTTTCATGAATGTAATGAGTTAAGTAAATAATTGCGTGCAAAGTTACACATTTTTTATTGATTAGATGTTCACACCCTTCGAAAAACTACATGAAAACAACATTTTTTTACCTTTTCATGTTTCTGGGATGGTGATTCAATATCTCCTCACGCAAGGTGGTAACGTCAATATGTGTGTATATCTCTGTCGTTCCGATACTCTCATGACCCAACAGCGCCTGAATGACGCGCAGGTCTGCCCCACCCTCCAGCAAAGCCGTGGCAAACGAGTGGCGCAGCGTATGGGGTGAGATGGTTTTCTGAATGCCGGCTTCCTCTGCCTGACGCTTAATCATGATGAGAATCATGGTTCGTGTCAAGTGGGCTCCGCGACGGTTCAGAAAGACATAATCCTCCTCGCCGGGCTTGATCTTCAGTTGCTGACGGTCCATGAACCAGTAGTCCAGTTCCTTCAGTGCACGGGGCGAGATAGGCACCAGCCGTTCCTTCGAGCCTTTACCCATCACGCGCACGTACTGTTCCTCTATATAGAGGTTCGACAGTTTCAGATTGACTAGTTCGCTGACACGCAACCCACACGAGAACAGCACCTCGATGATGGCCTTGTTACGCTGACCCTCGGGCTTCGAGAGGTCGATGCTGGCCTCCAACTGGTCAACCTCCTCTGTAGAGAGCACCTCCGGCAGATGTTCTCCCAGCACGGGCGACTCCAGCAGTTCCGAAGGGTCGTCCTCGCGATAGCCGTCCAGCTCCAGGAACCTGAAGAACGAGCGCACCCCGCTCAGGATGCGGCATTGCGAACGCGGGCCGATGCCCACGTCGTGCAGCTGTGCGGCAAACGTCTGCAGGTCGTTCAGTTCCACATCATGCACATCCCTACCCTCTGCCTTCAGATACACCAGCAGCTTGTCCAGGTCACGTAGATACGCATCGAGCGTGTTCTCCGAGAAGTTACGTTCCAGCTTCAGGTAGCGTCTATATGCTCTAACGATGTCTTTCGCTTCTTTCATAATGCAAAAGTACAAATTAGTTGAGAAATAAACAAAAAAAAGAGAAAAAACTCTAAACTCTAAACTCTAAACTCTAAACTAATTAGTACCTTTGCAAAATCAATAACAAGATTATGGTAAAATACTTTTTAAACAAGACAACTTGGCTCAGCAGCTTGACTGTTGTTTGCCTGACCGCGCTGCTGACAGGTTGTAACACAGCAACAGACATGGAACAGAAAGTGAATGAACTCTACGACAGGATGTCGCAGGAGGAGCGCATTGCTCAATTGAAGAGTATGTACATGGACGACCTCTTTGATGAGCAGGGAAGACTCGACACGGCGAAGTGCCGTGAGCTGATTCCCAATGGCATCGGGCACTTCTCGCAGTTCTGCATGCAACAGCCCAGAGACCCTAACGAGCTGCGCGACCGTGTGGCAGCCGTACAGGACTGGCTTATGCACCACACGCCCAATGGCATTCCGGCATTGATGCACGAGGAGGTGCTGTCGGGCATCAACACCTTGGGCTCTGCCATCTATCCCCAACAGATAGGACAGGCCTGTTCGTTCAACCCCGAGCTGGCAGAACTGAAGACCCGCCAGACAAGTACCACCCTGCGCAAGATGGGCGGCATACTGGCGCTCTCGCCGATGGTCGATGTTTGTCGCATACCTTCGTTCAACCGCCTGGAGGAGTCGTACGGTGAGGATGCCTACCTGTCGGCCGTCATGGGCACAGCCTTCGTCAAGGGTCTGCAGCAGGACGACCTCAAGCAGGGTGTCATGGCTTGTTCAAAGCATTACCTCGGCTATGGCGGCGGTGGCGATGCTGACGAGAAAGAGCTGATGGAGGAGATTCTGCTGCCTCACGAGACCATGATCCGTCTGGCAGGCAGCAAGGTCGTCATGCCGGGCTATCACGACGTACACAACACGAGGTGTGTGGCCAACAGCGAGATTCTGATGGACATCCTGCGCGGCTATGTCGGTTTCGACGGCATGGTGGTCAGCGACTATACCGCCATCGACCAGATTCCTAACATGGAGAACGTCATAGACAAGGCAGCAGCAGCCATCAACGGCGGTAACGATGTCGATTTCCCCTTCGGCGCCAACTACCAGCACCTGCAGGAGGCCATCGACAAGGGACTGGTGAAGCCCGAAGTGCTGGAGCGTGCCGTCAAGAACGTGCTGCGCCAGAAGTTCCGTGCCGGTCTGCTCGACGAGAACCCCTATCTCTATAGCACCGAGAAGATTACGCTCGACACGCCCGAGGAGCGTCAGACGGCCTACGACATCGCCACGCAGTCGGTAGTGCTGTTAGAGAACAACGGTAACATCTTACCTCTCTCTCCTCACTCCTCTCTCCTCTCTCCTCTAACCATCCTCCTCACCGGCCCCAACGCCAACTCCTTCTGGGCCATGTGTGGTGACTATACCTACCCCGCCATGTCGTATTTCTGGAAGAAGAAGGAAGACGTGCCCGACAACCCACACATCATCACGCTGCTGGAGGGCATGAAGGATGCCATCAAACATCAGCCTTCAGACATCAACCTTCTCTACTCCCGTGGTTGTGACTGGACGGAGGACATTGAGACCAAGTTCAGCGAGCTGGGCGATGAGCGTGCCTGGGAGTACGAAATCCTCCACCGAAAGGTCGATGCAGGCGAGAAGGCCGACAAGCAGGAAGCCCTCCGTCTGGCACAGCAGTGCGACGTTATCATTGCCGCCATGGGTGAGAACGTCATGCTGTGTGGTGAGAACCGCGACCGTCAAGGACTCCGCCTGCCAGGCAAGCAGGAGCAGTTCGTCGAGGAGCTCATCAAGACGGGCAAGCCCGTCGTGCTGGTCATGTTCGGTGGCAGGGCACAGGTCGTGTCAGGTCTTGCCGAACGCTGTGCTGCCGTCATCCAAGCCTGGTACCCCGGTGAGGAAGGCGGTCATGCCGTGGCCGACATCCTCATGGGTAAGGTATCGCCCTCAGCCAAGTTGTCCGTTAGCTATCCAAACACGGAGCTTGACGAACCCCTCTGCTACAATACTCTCACCTCTAACCCCTCACCACTCACCACGAAGATCCAGTGGCCCTTCGGCTACGGCCTGACCTACACCACCTTCGAGTACAGCAACCTGAAGGCCGACAAGGAGGCGAAAACGAACGACCAGAGCATCACCCTCTCGTTCGAGGTGAGGAACACGGGTAAGGTGGCAGCTACGGAGATTGCACAGGTCTATCTCTCACCGAAGGCCGACAATGCGAACCTCAAGCCCCAGACCCTTCAGGGCTTCGCCCGCGTGCCACTGCAACCAGGCGAAAGCAAGACCGTCCAGGTCAAGCTCTATACCGAGCAGTTCGGCTTCTACAGCAACCAAGGCCAGCGCCAATGGAACATCCAGCCCGGCGACTTCATCATCAAGGTGGGAAGCTCCTCGGCCGACATCAAGCTGAAAGAAACAGTAACATTGCGTGGAGAACGCGTCACCAAGCCCCTGCGAGAATACTATTTCTCCGAGAGCATAGTCAAATAACAAGAAACATAACAGGAACAAAAAAAATCCGCCGACCCTCAGAACGGGAGTCGGCGGACTTTACTTTAGACTAAGGCTCAGGCTCGTCTTCTTTGATGATAGGAGACAGCACAGGAACCTTGGTAGGCTTACCTCCGTGAGTAATGGTCTTGAACGAAACCACGTAAGACTTACGGAGCGTACACTTGGACTTCATCTCACGGCTGGTCAGACGGTCGAGCTCTTCGCCCTCGGGAATGAAACGAACGTGTACGCCCGTGACATTCTCATTGACGTTGAATTCCTCTGCACTGTCGGCACCGCCCTTGGTATTCTCAAGAGTGGGACGCAGCGTGCCAAGACCGTCCAACTTGATGCCCTGACCCTCCGCGAGAATCTCCACGATGCAATTGCGCAAACGCGTGACGACACCCTCCACAACATCGCGGGTGAAGGGGCTGCCATGGCTGGCAATGTGCTCACACAAGCCGCGAAGATTCAACGGCTCCGTGTAGTGGATGCGGGCATAATACTGGCCGAAGTAGTCTGACTTCTGGTTGCTGTTGGGCACAAGCTCCAACTCTACAACGCGCTTTACAGTAGCCACTTTTTGATCCTTTCTTTTTTTGTTCAACATAGAAAGAGCACTTTGTCTCACAGCTGTCTAAACAGCAGGCCTGCAGACCTTGAATCGGAGGCTCTTATCTCTCCTTTTCAGGGGCAAAGGTAAGAAGAAAAAAAGTGTCTATAGAATCATTTGGTTCATTGAACCATATGAACTAGAAAGGATATGCTCTTTAGAGATTATTCTGTGGCTGGAGCAGTGAGAACTTCTTTAAAACATCGGGATGATAGCAGATAGAGTTCGCGCCAGAAGTACAGATTGGCCAGTCCTGAATCCGGATGTGGATCGGGTAGCACTGTCCCTTTCATAAAGCAGTCAAAACTATCCTTACGAACCTGTAGTTTTTCTATATTCTTGAAAAAGGAGCGATAGGACTTCAAATTGAAGCCCTTGCCTAATTTCCCCTCACAATAATCGAAGAAAGCCTTTTTATTACGGTAAAAACTTATATCAGCATACAGCTTCTGCAAATAAACATAAAAGAACAGGCATACTAACAGACTGCAATTATTGAATTCCTTTTCATGAAATCCTTCCTTATCCTCCCACTTATGATAGTTGGCGTGTTTACCATCCGTCATCTCCTGATCAGCTTTTTTCATAGCTTCAATCAACATCTCGTCTTTCAATGGAGCCTTGAGGAAAATCTGGGTCGGCGGAACATCGTCACTGCCTGCCGTAACTTGCTTTCTCTTCTTTTCCCATTCGCTCTTCCTTACGTGTTTCACCTTATATTCTGGCACCTCAGGTTCATCGTCAGACCTGATAACAACAATGACTGGTGTTCCGTCATCTTCAAAAACCTTCTCTAAATCGAAGTCGGAAATCCTTGCGTGGTCACTTGGTAAGTAGCAAACTCCGCTACCTAATAATCTTCTAAGGTCGGGACTGATGCCTCGATATCTTCTGACATCTCTCATGTTCCATATCTGACGACGCGTTCGTCTGCCCTTTCTCGGAGTATCTATGAGTGAATACTCCTTGAGTAATCCCTGTTCGTTCAGCTTAAGCAGATGTTTCAAATTAGCTGGTACGTTCTTCGAAGGATCAAAGTGAATGGCATACGCTATTTTCAACCCGGGTTGGTGAAAGGTCTTCACGTCCTTCCATTCCATAACGGTAACCGTAGGGCCTGTTATCTTCTTCGTCGGCAGCGGTCCGTAAGACATCGTAAGATGCCTTGCCTTCTTCATTGCCAAATGGATGATGGCATCTTTCTCTACTGTTGACAGTTTCTTTTTCATACTCGTTCCTCCATATTATATATAATGTGTCACATTGCAAATTTACATATAATATGAAGGCGAAAATCCATATTAAGAATTTTTAACCTGCTTATTTGATAAAAAATTGTATCTTTGCAGCGGTATTTAACAAAAGAAGTAAATTATGACATCAACAATGTTAAGATCAAGACTGGAGAATAGGTGGAACAGCTTGAAATATTTGGACAACAATTCGAAGATTGATCTCATCACGATGCTGACAGAGTCGTTGAGGAGCACAGGAAAACGGAAGAAGATTTCCGCCAGTGAGTTCTACGGCATCTGGGGTAATGACGACATGAGCGACGATGAGTTTATAGAGGCTCTCAGGGCAGAGCGCACGTTCAATCAGAACATTGTTGAGCTATGAAGGCAGCAGGCTATGTACTTGACACGAATGTCTGTGCGTTTTACCTGCGTGGAAAGTTCGACGTAGATAAGGCCATAGACAGAGTAGGATGGGATAACTGTTACATCTCAGAGGTCACCGAACTTGAACTTAAATTTGGGGTAGAGCTATTGTTGCAGAAAGAAGGAGTCGATAAATCAGCAGAGCTTAACAGGTTCCTTAATGCCATCAGGATTCTTCCTATCGCAGATGCTGTCAACTTGGCCGCAAAGGAAAAAATCAGACTCAGGCTGGCAGGAACGCCATGTGATGATAACTTCGACTTGTTGATAGGCTGCACTGCGATTGTCTATGATTTCGTTTGCGTGACCGACAATACCAAGCATTTTGAGATTTTCAAGGACATAAAGCTTGAGAACTGGATTGTGAGAGAGAAGTAGTTACTCTCCTCCCTCAAACCCATTATACCCGCCGAGATTCCGAAAGGAGTTTTCCCTCAAAATCATTAAAAATGGGTCGTAAATCACATAAAGTCCCCATTTTTAGAACAAAAACAAGAAACCACCAAACAATTAACAAATATTGATGCAAAAAAACTTGCAGATTCCCTGAAAAAGTATTACCTTTGCATAAGCTTATAAAGCTGTAACAGCCTATGCCACGCAAAAAGGACGGAATGTTGTATGAGCTGCTGCCACGCCCTACGAAGGGTGAGGACGGGAAACCACTGCTCTATGTGCGACCGGCAGTCGGCTTCAAATATACCATGCGCTCCGTTGACGACTTCTGCAACAAGTATCGGGGCATGAGCAGCGGTGACATCTCACGGCTCTTCGAGAGCTTCCTTGACGTGGCAACATGGCTCATGCGCGACGGCTCAAGGGTGGAGACCTCCATCGGCTCGTTCGCTCCCAAACTCCGACTCGACGGTGACTATACCGACCCTGCCCAGATCAAGAGCAAGAACGTGCACTTTGCCGGTATCGAATTCATCCCCTCCAAGCGCTTCGAGAAGACGCTTGAGGACAAGATCACTCACGGCTACCGCAGGAAGGAAGAGGTGATAGAGCGACATCCCCTGACCGACCCCGCCGAAATTGAGGCGGCACTGGAGAAATGCCTGCACCGAGGATATACCACCGCTAAGCGCTTCGCCCTGGTAACAGGCTGGAAATACGACACAGCTAAAGACTATCTGGACGGCTTATGCAAAGGAGATAGCCCGCGTCTGCGAAGATATAAAGAAGGTACAACCTACCATTATGTGACGGTTAAGGAGTAAGCGAACCACTTTTTATGGGATTTGACCGCCCGACCCCACAAACTGGACCGTCCGCCCCAGACAATTGGAGCGGACGGTCTTTTTATTTGGAGCGGCCGCTCCAATCGAGCTACATCGGCATAAAGTCCCAGCTTCTGCCGCATAAAGTCCCTGTTTCTGCCGGGGTTTCTCCCTGTTTCATCGGCATAATTAAGTATTTTTGATGTAGCAACATGGGGTTTGGGGGTAGCAACTCGGCACCTTGACTTTTCCTGATTTCACTAGACACTTTTTCTCTTTATTAACTGAATCAGTAG
>CAMVQS010000051.1 GCA_947169685.1 uncultured Prevotella sp.
TCATGCTGGCAGGATTAGTGGTGCAAGATGCCATCAAGGAATGAGTAAGATATAAGGATTGTCCCTTGACATAAGCCAAGAAATGCTCATACTGAGTGAGAAAGGGTGTTAATAACTTGACTTGTACATCAAAAATGCATATCTTTGCAGCAGATAACAAACCAGAAGGTATTGGGTCTGGGTAAGAAGATTGTTTAATTAGAAATTTAAAATGAAAGGATAGAATATGAAAGAGATTAAGACAATTGGCATTTTAACGTCAGGGGGCGATTCTCCTGGCATGAATGCAGCCATCCGCGCCGTGACGCGTGCTGGCATCTGCAATGGTTTCAATATCAAAGGTATCTACCGAGGCTACGACGGACTCATCAAGGGTGAGGTAAAGACCTTCACCACCGAGGATGTCAGCGGCATCATCACCCGTGGCGGTACCATCTTGAAGACCGCCCGCAGTAAGGAGTTCATGACACCCGAGGGCATGCAGAAGGCCTACGAAACGTGCCAAAAAGAGGAGATTGACGCGCTGGTAGTCATTGGCGGTAACGGTTCGCTGACAGGTGCCTGGAAGTTCGGTGTGGAGTACGACTTCCCTGTTATCGGTCTGCCCGGCACCATCGACAACGACCTCTACGGCACAGACGCCACCATCGGTTACGACACCACGATGAACACCATCATGGAGTGTGTCGATCGCATCCGTGACACCGCCAACTCGCACGAGCGTATCTTCTTTATTGAGGTGATGGGCCGTGATGCCGGCTTCCTGGCACAGAACTGCGCCATCGCCTGCGGTGCCGAGGCAGCCATCGTGCCTGAGGAGACAACTGACGTCGATCAACTGGCCGAATTCATGAGTCGCGGTATTCGCAAGTCGAAGAAGTCATGCATCGTCATTGTCTCGGAGAGTCCCAAGTGCGGTGCCCTCTACTATGCCGACCGTGTGAAGAACGAGTTTCCGGAGTTCGACGTACGTGTATCCATCCTTGGTCACCTGCAGCGTGGCGGCAGTCCGTCGGCACGCGACCGCATCTTGGCCAGCAGCACGGGTGTCGGTGCCATCGAGGCCATCAAGCAGGGCCAGCGCAACGTGATGGTGGGCTATCGCAACAACGACATCGTCTATGTGCCCTTCTCGGAGTGCATCCGCACCGACAAGCGTTTCGACAAGCGTCTCATCACGGTGCTCAACGAACTGAGTATCTAAAAGGCGTAAAATCATCGGGATTTTAAACTCATAAAGAATCAAAAATCCTCCATGTCAACCATGATATGGAGGGTTTTTCTTTAATATACCAAACTTATGGTATATGGAATGCCATATCATGGCGATTGTGGGAATGCCGAAATCGCCGTACCTTTGCCGACGGAAACAAGTTCCATCGGCGAGTACAGGCATCGCCTCGGCAATTCGAGCAAGCTCGATTGCACTCGGCTCGCACTGTCCTTGCAACATTAAACATCAAACATTATTATTAATATAAAAAGGATAAGATTATGAGTAAAATTGCAAAGCAGCTGACTGAGCTCGTCGGCAACACCCCACTTCTGGAGCTCAACAAGTATTCACAGGCAAAGGGTCTGGAGACCCCAGTAATTGCCAAAGTAGAGTTTTTCAACCCCGGCGGTAGTGTCAAGGACCGCATAGCATTGGCGATGATTGAGGATGCCGAACAGAAGGGTATCCTGAAGCCCGGCGCTACCATCATTGAACCCACCTCGGGAAACACTGGCGTAGGACTGGCTCTGGTAAGCGCCGTCAAGGGCTACCATCTTATCCTTACCATGCCCGAAACCATGAGCGTGGAGCGCAGAAACCTCGTTAAGGCATACGGTGCCGAGGTACGCCTTACCTCAGGTAAGGACGGCATGCCAGGAGCCATCCGCGCCGCCGAGGAGTTGCGTGACTCTATCCCTGGAGCTGTCATCCTGCAGCAGTTTGAGAACGGTGCCAACCCCAGCAAGCACTACGGTACGACGGGACCTGAAATCTGGCGCGACACCGACGGTAAGGTGGATATCTTCGTTGCCGGTGTGGGTACGGGTGGTACTATCAGTGGTACGGGTAAGTTCCTGAAAGAGCAGAACCCCAACGTGAAGATTATCGCTGTGGAGCCGAAGTCAAGCCCCGTGCTGAACGGTGGTCAGAGCGGTCCGCACAAGATTCAGGGTATTGGTGCAGGCTTCGTTCCCAAGACGTACAATGCCGACGTGATTGACGAGGTGTTTGACGTGGAGAACGACGATGCCATCCGTACAGGTCGTGAGCTGGCTCAGCAGGAAGGTCTGCTGGTAGGTATCTCTGCTGGTGCTGCCGCCTTTGCCGCTGCAGAGATTGCCAAGCGTCCTGAGAACAAGGGTAAGAAGATTGTGGTGCTGCTGCCTGACACGGGTGAGCGTTACCTCTCTACCGTGCTCTACGCTTTCGAGGACTATCCCCTGTAATTGTCCCTTTCACTTCCTATAAAAAGAGAGCATCCTGTCATCAGTCCGATGGCAGGATGCTGTGTTTTATTCTCCGAAGATTTCTTCCAGCTTATCCTCGAGGGCCCCGTTGAAAAGGTTGGTTGCCAGGATGGTGCCGTCAGGTGCTATGAGGGCGTTGACGGGTAGGGTATGGATGCCCCATGTCGTAATGGCGGCACTTTCCTGTCCCTTCAGATCACTGAGTTGTGGCCAGACCATGTGGAACTCGTTGATGGCACGCAACCAGTCCTGTTTGTTGGCGTCGAGTGATATTCCTACTATCTCAAGACCTTTCGGATGGAACTCTTCATAGCAATAGACAATGCGTGGCATATCCTTGCGGCAGGGCTCATATACGGAGTTCCAGAAGTGGAGCAGCACGTGCTTGCCCTGTCCGCACCATTCGCTGAGCTTGCGTTGTCGTCCGAAGCTGTCGGTCAGCTCCATGTCGTTGAAGGGATTTCCTGGCAACTTCAGCTCGTAGTCATGGAGCATGGCCCGTGCCTGTTCTGTCAGCGGATGGTCGTAGTAGGGCTTGTCGGGCGACAGGAACTGCTTCATCTCGTCATAGGGACAGAAGTATGCTGCCTCGTTGATATAGTAGGCCGGGATGATGTTGTCGGTATTTTCGCTTACTGCTTCCTTGATGATGCACTGCCAGACAGCACGCAGGGAGTCAAGGCGGTGCCTGTTCTGTGCCATGTATGCATATTGCATGGCCATCTCGAGAGCCCCTGCTTGCAGGTCGTAGCGGTGTAGCTTCTCATTGATAGGCGAGCCTTTGAGTGCACCCTTGTTGAAGTTGATGCTGACGGGGGTGCCGTCGTTGACCAGCACGAATGTCAGCTGGCGTGAGCCCACCTTGTAGAAATGGTTTTGTCCAGCCATGCGGCTTATCCGGAACTTCCCCTCGTGGGGAACCACGCTGTCAATGGGAACCTGACGGCTGGCGTCGATGAGGTAGATGGTCTGCATCTCTGCCGGTGCCGTACCCTCTATCTGTAGTTTTACCTGCTGAGCACTTATAGACATAAAGGTTAGCAGGAAGAAAAGTAATAAACCTGTTTTTCTCATATAGATAATGTACATTAAATAATACGCGAAAAACAAGCCTGTCATCACGACAGGCTTGCCCATTTTCTAACTAACTTATTATCAACTATTCATTACTCATTCTGAATTCTGGTGCAAAGATAAGGGGATTTTTTCAAAAATAGATACTTTTTTATGAAAAAAAGCCACGTAAACGTTTGCAATTTTGATTTTTTTTTTCTACTTTTGCATCCAAAGACGAAATATGCCTACTGACAACAGCAAAAAACCGAATGGCAAGCGACGTACATCGCTGAAGGATCTGGCCCGTGAACTCGGAGTCAGCATCGCTACTGTGAGCCGTGCCTTACGCTCCTCACCAGAGATTGGCAAGGAGATGCAGGAGCGTGTGAAGGAGTTGGCAAAGCTCAAGAACTACCGTCCGAACCCCTTTGCACAGAGCTTGCGCAAGGAGGCTCCTAAGATTCTGGGCGTTGTGGTGCCTCACTTGGAGACACATTATTACTCTGCCGTGCTGTCAGGCATTGAAGCAGAGGCTGCCAAGTCAGGCTATAGCGTCATCAGTGCCAACAGCCATGAGGACTTTGAGGCCGAGGCCCGTGCGCTGGATAACTTTGTGAGCATGCACGTGGAGGGCGTCATAGCGTGTCTGGCGCAGACCACGACGGACTATCACCACTTTGAAGAGGTGGCCGACATGGGCATCCCCCTGGTGTTCTTCGGCCGTACCTGTCTGCCAGAACGTTTCTCGTCAGTGAAGGCAAATGGTGACGAGGCTGCCCAGCAGGCCACGCAGCATCTCATAGACACGGGCAGCAAACGTATCGCCTTTGTGGGTGGCCCAAACCATCTGGACATGGTGCGTCGCAGGAAACACGGCTATCTGGAGGCGTTGCGTGAAAACCGCCTGCCCATACTGCGTGAGATGGTGGCCTGTGGCAAAATCGACTATCAGTGGGCGCTGGAGGCAACGACGGAGCTGTTGAAGCGTGAAGACCGTCCCGATGCTATCTTGGCCTTCAACGACATCATTACCTTTGCGGCTTTCACAGCTATCAAGCAGATGAAGCTGCGCATACCTGAGGATGTGGCGCTTATCGGTTTTACGGACGATGTCCATGCTGCCTACGTGACACCTCAGCTCTCGGCCATTGTGGATCAGAGCCACCTGATGGGTGAGCGGGCATGTAAGATGCTGATGAAAAACATAGCAGGTGACCAGACCATATACCATGAAATAGTGCCTCAAAAGGTCATTATCCGCGAAACATCCGCGAAAATAAAGTGAGCACTTGCATTATTTTTGCTAAATCTGATACTATTTTGACATCCCTTTAAAAATTTTAGAAAAAAGTTTCTCTTTTTGTTTAATTATTTTGTATCTTTGCAATCACTAACTGAAAATATACCTAATTAAATAAATATTAAACAAATTGCTAATTTATGAAAGAAACGTGCTCAATTCTGAGCTTTGTGTCTGCCAAATGTAGATACATTGCTCTCTTGGCTGTGATGTTTCCGCTACTGGCTTTAGCGCAGAGCGTGAACATTCACGGTACGGTAACTGACGCCGCAACAGGCGAGGAAGTTATTGGTGCAACGGTAAAGGTGAGAGGTGTCGCTGGCGGTACCATCACCGATGCCATGGGTGAATACAAGATTTCTGCAAAGGTCGGCCAGACCTTGGAGATTTCTTACATCGGCTATGTCACTGTAGAAGTGAAGGTCGTTGCTAACCAGACCACGTACAACGTTGCTCTGAAAGAGGACAGCGAGTCTCTCGAAGAGGTTGTGGTTGTAGGTTATGGTACGATGAAGAAGAGTGATATCTCTGGCGCTTCTGTCTCTCTGGGCGAAGAGGCCATGAAGGGCTCTGTCATCACCAACCTTGACCAGGTGTTTGCTGGTCGTGCAGCAGGTGTGACCTCTATGGCCACTTCTGGTGCTCCTGGTTCATCTATGTCTATCCGTGTTCGTGGCCAGGCAACAATTAATGCAGGTGCCGAACCTTTATATGTTGTCGATGGCGTGATTATGCAGACAGGTGGCCATTCTGCAAGTGACTTCGGTGTACAGGGATTAGGTAACGGTTCAGTGTCAACCATTTCTCCGCTGTCAACCATCAACCCTGCCGACATTGTCTCAATGGAGATTCTGAAGGATGCCTCTGCTACCGCTATCTACGGTGCTCAGGGTGCTAATGGCGTTGTGCTCATTACCACCAAGCGCGGTAAGGCCGGCGAAGCCAAGTTTACCTATGATGGCCAGATTGCGTGGAACCATCAGGGTAAGCGTCTTGACTTGATGAATCTGCGTGAATTTGCAGACTATTATAATGACTTTGTGAAGACAGGCTATCCTCAGGAAGATGCCTGGCACTCAGATGTTTCATTGCTGGGCAAAGGTACCAATTGGCAGGATGCTATCTTCCAGACAGCTTTCCAGCACAGTCATCAGATTGCAGCTCAAGGCGGTACTGAAAAGGTACAGTACTATGTCAGTGGTAACTACATGAATCAGGAAGGTACCATTATCGGTTCAAACTTCAGACGTTTCTCTATGAAGGTTAATCTTGATGCCCAGTTGAAGCCCTGGCTGAAATTAGGCTTGAGTGCAACCTATGCCAACACGAAGGATGACCTGAAACTGGCAGACGGTACCGAGGGTATCATTTACTACTCTCTGATGTCACTTCCTGAAATACCTATTTATAATATAGATGGAACATATGCCAGCGTTGTACGTGAGAACTACAATATGAAAAACCCGATTGCGGTGGCTATGGCAAACGACAACGTTCTGAAACGTCAGAAGCTCAGTGGAAACTTCTTTGCAGAGATTACTCCTATCAAGAATCTGGTATGGCACGCAGAGCTGGGTTATGATATCAACTACAACAATAGTGACTACTATCAGCCCATCCTGCAGCTTCCCACAACAGCTCAGGGTAACTATTCATATTGGTCAAAGAACAACAGCTCTTTCTGGATGTTGAAGAACTACATCACCTATAATGGACAGATCGGCAAGCACGGTTTCACTATCATGGGTGGTCAAGAGTGCTGGGAAAGCAGTTGGAACAACATGGCTATCTGGGGTCGTGACTTGACCAGTGATGCCTACCATAATCCCTATCTGGGCACCAAGACATCAAAAGACTTCAGTGATGCTTACGATAGCTCTTCAATGGCATCTTTCTTTACTCGTCTGACCTATAATTTTGATAATCGCTACAACGCTACTTACACCTATCGTTATGATGGTAGCTCGAACTTCGGACCAAACAAGCGTTGGGCAGGCTTCCATTCTTTCGCTGCCAGCTGGCGTTTCTCCAACGAGGCATTCATGAAGAACCTGACTTGGTTGTCAAATGGTAAGCTGCGTATAGGTTGGGGACAGACAGGTAACTCCAGTATCGGTGGCTTCAAGTGGGGCGCTGCTACACATAACGTGACAGCATGGCTGGGTAGCGTTCATACAGGTCTCCGTCCTCGTAACATCCCCAATGAGGATATTCATTGGGAGAAGCAGGAGCAGACGAACATCGGTCTTGACCTTGGATTCTTCAACAACCGCATCAATCTGACCATCGACTGGTATAACAAAGAGTCGAAGGACATGCTGATGGAGCTGCAGACTCCTACATACATGGGTACTCAGGGTAACTGGAACTCAAAGATTGATGCTCCTTGGGGTAACTTCGGACACATCCGTAACCGTGGTTTCGAGGTGACCTTGAAGGTTCGTCCCATCCAGACGAAGGACTTCTCATGGGAAAGCGAGCTGCAGGCTTCTTGGAACAAGAACAAGCTGGTTGCCCTCGACGGTACTGCACAAGCTGCTATCTGGGGCTATGGACAGTGGGGCGATATTATCAGTAAGTCTGTAGTAGGAGGTAGCCTCTTTAACTTCTACGGATATGTAACAGATGGCATCTACAAGGACTATGAAGACCTGAAGAATTCACCTAAGCCCACATGGAGTACTCCTACCGATGGTAAGTATGTCCGTTCACAGACTGTCTATGTTGGTGATATCAAGTACAAGGATATCAACAACGACGGCGTTATTGACGAGAACGACCGTACTGACTTAGGCTCTCCGTTCCCCGAGATGACCTTCGGTTGGTCTAATACCTTTACCTATAAGGACTTTGATTTGAGCATTTTTGTCAATGGTACTATTGGCAACAAAGTGCTGAACTATAACAGTATAGCTCTGACGCAAATGAAGAGCGCCTGGTCAAATCAGTTGACAAACGTTAATAATCGTGCACGCTTGGAGGCTATTGATCCCACCATCGACTATTCTGGAGGTGTTACTACCGTGGGTGGCCTCGTTGTGTACAACTGGTATGACGACGTTGCAAACGTGAGGGTTTCTAATCCTGAGACCTCGATGCCTCGTGCTATCATTGGTGACCCCAATGACAATGATATCATGAGTGACCGATACATTGAGGATGGCAGCTATCTGCGCCTAAAGAACATTTCTCTTGGTTATACCTTCCCCAAGAAGTGGATTAGCAAGCTCAACCTTGAGAACCTGCGTATCTATGCAAACATCCAGAACCTCTGGACTATCACCAAGTATGAAGGCTATGATCCTGAAGTCGGTGCCAGCACGCAGAACGTGAATGTATTTGGATGTGATAATGGTCGCTATCCTTCGCCAACCACCTATTCTTTTGGTATCAATGTTGGATTCTAATAATGTAAACGAAAAAGATTATGAAAACAAGATATTTAAAAATTGCAGCTGCAGCACTGGTTCTGGAGTTCGGAATAACCTCATGCGATGACTTCCTTGATCGTCCGGATGAGGACAATCCCTCGATGTCGAACTACTACAACAACGATACCGAGGTCAAGGATGGTGTGCTATCACTTTACAGCTCTGTCTGGAACGACTTTATTGCCCGTGGCTATTATAAGATAGGTGACGTGATGTCGGGTAATGTGTATTCTGGCGGTAGCCCTTATATGACCTTCACCGTCAACGGCAGTGATGAGGATATCAAGTCTTCTTCCCAAAGTCTCTGGGCTGCCAATGCTCACGCTAACAGTATCTACAATTATCTGAAGAATGCCAAATGTACGCCGAGTGTTCGCGATGCAGCGATGGGTGAGTGCCTGGCGTGGAAGGCTATGGCTTACTTCTACCTGGTACGTATGTTTGGTAATGTCCCCTTGGTTCACGACAATGCCAGTGATATCGCCAGCAATACCTATAACGACGTTCCTCTGGTTCAGAAGGCTGACGTATATGAGTATATTGTCATGACACTTGAAAAAGCCATTGAGCTTCTGCCCGAAACCAACGAGACAGGTCGTATTGACCGTTGGGGTGCCAAGGGTCTGCTGGCTAAGGTTTATCTGACCAAGAGTGGTGTCAATGCCGGTGGCAACGGACAGCGTAACGCTGACGACTTGGCCAAGGCTGCATCTTATGCCAAGGACGTTATTGAGAACAGTGGCAAGCATCTGATGGAGAACTATGCTGATATCTTTATCGGATACAACAACTGCTGCGAGGAGAGCCTTATCGGTTGGCGTTGGAACTGTAATCCTGACATCTATACCTGTGCCAATCCGCTGACTTCAGAAATCAGTATGGACGGTTTCGGTGGTGTATATGCCTGGGGCGACTGGGTATCACCCAGTGCTGACCTGATGGAAGCCTTTAACATCAGCCCGTTGATTGATCCTTCACAGCGTGTCAGCATTGACACTCGCCGTAAGGCATCGTTCATGATGGCAGGTGATGTTTATGACTACTTCTGGCGTGACAAGAAGTACAACAACCCCATCAACGGTTCTGGCTCAGGATTCGACTACCTGCAGTTCCTCTATGATGATAACTATTATTGCGACGACAACTATGCCGGCATCAAGAAGCAAGGTCTGAAGTCAATGAGTGGTGCCAACATTGCCAAGCATCAGTATGGTAATGTGAAGGATCATGAGTTGATGTTTGGAAGCACTCCGACACAGCAGCGCTCAAGCATGAGTACTCACGTGTTGCGTCTGGCTGATGTATATCTGGTTTATGCTGAGGCTGTAATCGGTAACAACGAGTCAACCACTGACGCCAGTGCTATTGACGCATTCTATCAGGTACGTCATCGCGCCATTAAGAACTACACCAGGCCCACCAGCATCACGCTGGATGACGTGCTGAAAGAGCGCCGTCTGGAGTTTGCGTTCGAAGGTGACTACTGGTATGACCTGGTTCGCTTGTCTTACTACAATGTTGCAAAGGCCAAGAGTATTATCCAGAACCAGAAGCGTGGTACCTACCAGGGTGTGGCTGCACTCTACAAGAGCTATTGGGAGTCAGGCGGCACTTGGAACTTCGATGCCTCTTCTTGTTTCTATGACAAGTCGCAAGAGCCTTCTATTAATGTGACAGATGCACTCTTCACGTTACCCATGCCTACAGAAGATGCTGAGTACAACCCACATCTCCTGGAGGAGCCCGTACATGTAGATGTTCGTGCAACTTATAGCTATTAATCAATAACTACAGAATGATTATGAATATGAAAAGATATATGAATTGGTTGATGGTCGGTGTGCTGGCCATTACAGGCTTGACAGTTACTTCGTGTAAGGACGAGCCTGACAAATATGAGATAGCGGACGGTAAGCCCACCGTATATTACGTACGTTCACCTTTCCTGTCCCAAAAAGACTCTCTGATGGTTGGTGCCTATATGGGTAACACGGTGTGTCTCGTGGGTGACAACCTGCGTAGTATCACTGAACTGTGGTTCAACGACCAGCAGGCAGTGCTCAACACGAGTTTCATTACAGACCATACCCTGCTTGTTGACGTTCCAAGCGAACTTCCTGTCGTTCCGACAGACAAAATCTACATGATCACACAGGCTAAGGATACCGTAACGTACGACTTCTCGGTATTGATTCCTTCACCCGTTGTAACCAGCATGAGTAATGAGTTCGCATCAGCTGGTCAGACGGTGACCATCTATGGTGACTACCTGTTGGACTACGACAACGCCCACCTGTCGATTACGATGCCTGGCGGAGTTGAGGTAACAGAATTTGAAAGCATCAGCAAGACGGCTGTCACTTTCGTCATTCCTAACGGAGCTGACGAGTCTGGCTACGTCTATGTGACATCAAAGTATGGCACAGGCAAGTCCAAGTTCTATTATAAGGACGACCGCTGCATGCTGTTCGACTGGGATGGTACCCGTGGCGGTATGGCATTGGCACACGGCTGGCGCGACGGCTCTGCTGTAAAGGTGGATGACGATACTGGCGTGGATGGCGCGTTCATCCGTTTCCATGCTGCGCTGGCTGCTGATGGCTGGACTGCTCCTGAGGATGACCTGAGCTTTAACTACTGGGCAGACAGTTCTGCTCCAGTACTGAGCACATTGTCAGGTTTCTCTACGCTGTTAGCCAAATACGCACTGACCGACCTGGTTATGAAGTTCGAGTGCCGTATCCCTGCTGACTATGCTTGGAAATCGACAGCTCTGCAGATTATCTTCTGCCAAAACGGTACCGCTTCCAATTCACCTTATTGGGATACCGCTATCCCCCGTGCTCTTTGGCAGCCTTGGCTTTCCAGTGGCTCTTATGATACTGGTGGCCAGTGGATCACCGTTACGGTGCCTCTGTCCAACTTCAATAAGACTCATACTGGCGAAGTTTGTGCCACAAGCATTAGTGAGGATTACCTGGCTGGTTTGATGTTCTACGTCATGGGCGGTGGCTCTACGGGTGAGGCATGTTCTCTCCAGATGGATATTGATAACATCCGTATAGCTCCCACAGAGTAACTATAATACTTAAAGCAAAACAATTATGAAAAAATATAATCATATTTTCACTTTGTTAGTGGTAGCCCTCGCAGGGCTATCGCTGGCGGCTTGCTCCAACGAAGATTTGAACACTGACCAGTACACTGGCGACGTTTCGGTTGGTGCTTTTGGACCCTGTCCTGTGTTGCGTGGCGGCACACTCTACTTCTATGGCTCTAATCTTGATCAGGTTAATGAGATTGACCTGCCGGGCAGTCCTGCCATTACAGCCATTGATGTGCTGGAGTCTGGAGGACACAGCAAGATATCAATCACCGTGCCTGCTGAGGGCGGTACTGAGGGCATCGTGACCCTGAAGACGACTTCCGGTCAGGAGCTGAAGACCGTTTCACCCATCACCTTCCGTGAGGATATTGTCATCGACAAGATTTACATTGGCACTGAGGGCAACCTGACGGGTAGCGTAGGTGACATCCTGACCATCAAGGGTGATTATCTGAACCTCATGTGGGGTGTGACCTTTACTGGCGGTGTTACCGTAACAGATTTGATCACACACGATCGTTACACCATCACCGTTGCTATCCCCAAGGAAGCTGCAAACGGTAAGATTACGCTGACCGATACAGCAGAGACCCCGACGGAACTGCAGAGCGAAGAGGCTATCTCCATCAATCTGCCCACCGTCACAAAACTGAGTGCGACGACCCTGAAGGCTGGTAGCACGTTGACTATCACGGGTACTGACCTGAATCTGATTCAGTCTGTTCAGCTGCAAGGCGGTGTATTCTTGAGCAATGAGGAATTCACGGTTAGCAATGATGGAAAGAGCTTGTCGTTCGCGCTACCAGAGGCTGCCGCTGATGGTGATATTACTCTGATTACCTATTCTAACACGAAGGTTCCTGCAGGTGCTATCACTACCGTAGCCCCGAGCGACTTGGCTGTGTCTGGAACCGTCAAGAATGGACTGCCAATGACCATTACCGGTAAAGATCTCGAGCTTGTAAAAGGTATAGAGTTTGCCAATGCCGGGGCTTACAGCGGCGAGGTAAAGATTGAGTCCAGCAAGATTGTTATTGCTCAGGTTCCAGAATTGGCACAGGACGGTAACCTTACGTTGACCATGCAGAACGGTAAGCAGGTAACAGTGGCTTACACCTTGGTGAAGCCCACGGTGACGAGTGCCGACCCCGCATCAATTGTAGCTGGTGGAGAGGTCGTCGTCTATGGTACCAATCTTGATCTCGTGTCTGCCATTACGTTCCCTGGCGATGCTCCGCAGGTTGTTGAGGCCAAGGACTTCATTGCACAAGAGGAAGAGGGTATTCAGCTGAATATCCCAGCTGCAGCCTATGGCTCAGGCATGACTCTCTCGCTGAAGAACGGTGCTGCTGATATTGCCATCTCTGGAATCCTTACCATCACGGCAGCCAGTGATCCTGCTATTTCTGAGGCTCCTGCCAGCGCTTTGGCTGGTGATGAGATAACCATCAAAGGTAAGAATTTCAACAACGTAGCCAATATTTACATCGGCACCTATAAGGTTAACCGCTATGTATCGAGAAGCAATACCGAGATGACGTTCAAGGTTCCTGCAGAAGCTGCAGTTGGTGACTATAAGATCATCATGGAAGACTTCGACGGTAATAGGTTCGAGGGTCCTGCATTCAGCGTCGTGCCTGCAGAAACCACACTGTGGGAAGGCTCTGAGGCAACAGGTGGCTGGGCTAACAACATTGGAGTACTTTCCGATGCTGGTCCTGAACTTGTGGCTGCAGGTGCAAAAGTGGGCGATATTATCAGAATGTACGTAACACCCAATGCTGACACATGGCAGTTTAAAGTTGTTGAAGGCCACTGGAGCGACAACGATAATCCTTACGGCTTTGCTATGTCATGGGATAGTTCGTCGTTCGACACAGACGGAGATAGTGTCATATTGAAGTTTGCCCTGACGGAGACGATTCTGTCGCGTGCACTGACACAGCAGTGGTGGGGTAATGTGTTCATCGTTCAGGGTGAAAATGTTACGCTTACTAAGGTCACTATTAGTGCAAAATAAATAATCGTGCTATAAATAGAGACGCAGGGAAATACTGCGTCTCTATTTTTTCATAGTAAAAGAGTAATATATGATAATATGAAACGACTATTTCTACTTTTTACGATTCTTTGTACGGCTATCATGGCACGGGCAGAAGACAAGTCACTGTTTATCACATTCAACGACGGAAGCAAGGCTGAGTTTTCCTTGGCGCAGAATCCCTCCATCACCATAGCTGACGACCTGCTGACAGTGGAGGCGGGTGGCAGTACGCTGACGTACGAGCTGTGGCGAGTCAGCAAGTTCACCTTTGGCACTTCGACGGCTATCCGTGATGTCAAGAGTGACTATATCAAGGGTGACAACATCAGGGTTTACACCCTCGATGGAAAAGTGGTCAGTGTGTCTGTCTCTCAAGGCGAGTTCAGTCTTGACGGCCTCTCCAAGGGCATTTACATTGTAAACATCAACGGTAATACTTTTAAGATAACGAAACGATGAAGAAGACTATCCTTACATTGCTGGCAGTCCTGCTAACCCTAACGGCGTCAGCACAGGGCGCTAAAGATCTGTTTACCGTCAATCGTACCAACGGCAGCTCCACAGACTACTCTTTGTCGGACTACGACCGTATCACCTATGTTGACAATAAGCAGTATATACACAAGAAGGGTCAGACCTCGAGAATAGGAACCTCCATCGACAACATCGAGAGCGTTGTTTTCACCATCGAGCACCAGTCTGACGTTAGCGACGTCACGCTGGCCGACAACGCAGCTACCGATGAGGCAAAGCGTCTGTACAAGTATCTGAAGCTGAACTATGGCGTCAAGACCATCTCCTCGGTTATTGCCGATGTCAACTGGAACAACACATTGGCTGAGGATATATATGCCCATACAGGCAAGTATCCTGCCATGAACTGCTATGACTTCATTCATATCATGTCATCGGGTTCTGGCAGTTGGATCAATTACGAAGACATCACCCCCGTGACGACGTGGGCCGATGCCGGTGGACTGGTATCGCTGATGTGGCATTTCAATGTGCCTGTCAGTCAGGGAAGCAGCGACGTCACCGCACGTCCTTCAGAAACCACCTTCAAGGCTTCTAACGCATTGGTCAGTGATACGTGGGAAAACAAGTGGTACTACGAGCAGATGGACAAGGTAATCAGCGTGCTCAAAAAACTGCAAGATGCCGGCATTGCTGCCACTTGGCGTCCGTTCCATGAGGCCGCCGGTAATGCCACAGCCAAGCAACAGGCCAGTTGGACCAAAGCCTGGTTCTGGTGGGGTGCCGACGGTGCCGATACCTATAAGAAGCTGTGGATATCCATGTACGACTATTTCCGTGAGAAGGGCGTTCATAACCTCATCTGGGTGTGGACCTCGCAAAACTACAACGGTGATGCCACGCAATATAACAATGACGACAATTGGTATCCCGGCGACGGCTATGTGGATATCATCGCCCGCGACCTCTATGGCTATACTGCTGCCCAGAACGAGCAGGAGTTCCGCGAGTTGACAGCCCGTTATCCACATAAGCTGATTACGTTGGGCGAGTGTGGCATCAACAGCAATAACAACGCAGCCTTCTCTGAGGTTGCCGACTTCTGGAATGCCGGTGCCCGTTGGTCGTGGTTCATGCCTTGGTATGGCACGAGTATGCCGTCTTATAGTTGGTGGAGCAATGCGTTCAGTCAGTCGTTTGTCATCACCCGCGACCAGGTTAAGCTCAACGCCACGTACGTGGAGGAGAGTGCTGCCAGCGCAGTTAAGAACATGCGCCTGGCGTGGAACCTGGGCAACACGCTGGAAGCCGTCCGTACCGACGAATACTTTAACCCCAAGACCCCTGCCGATTACGAAACCTGCTGGGGACAGCCAGTCACCAAGCCTGAGCTGATGGCCTTCCTCAAGAAAGAGGGTTTCAACGCCGTTCGCGTGCCTGTCACCTGGTGGCCGCATCTGGACGATAACAACAATATCGACGAGGCATGGATGGACCGTGTACAGGAAGTGGTCGATTACGTCATCAGTCAAGGCATGTACTGCATTCTGAACGTACACCACGACACAGGTAGCGGTCCGGCAACACAACACTGGCTGAGAGCCGACATCAACAATTTCGACCAGATGAATGCCCGTTTCCAGAAGATTTGGACGCAGATTGCCACCCGTTTCATCGGTTACGACCAGCGCCTGCTCTTCGAGGGGTATAACGAGATGCTCGACGACGACAACACCTGGACCAACGCCAAGGATGCCAGCAGCTATACGGCTGTCAACCAGTTTGCACAGAGTTTTGTCAATACCGTGCGTGCTACGGGTGGTAACAATGCTACACGTAACCTCATCGTCACCACCTATTCGGCATCCTATTGGGAGGGGCTGGAGCCCTTTGTCGTGCCCACTGACAACGTCAGCGGTCACCTCATTGCTGAGGTTCACTCCTACGACCCCTACAACTGGCTGGCAACCGCCGGCACCTGGGGCACTGAGCAAAGCCAGGCCATCGCCACGCTGTTCTCCCGCCTGAACGACAAGTTCGTTAGCAAGGGTATTCCCGTCATCATCGGTGAGTGCGGCATTATTGGCAAGAACGACGTTGACGTCAATGCCATCAAGGCCAAGAAGACAGAGGCTGCCAAGCACACTGCCGACGTTATCAGTCAGGGCAAAGTCCTCAACATCCCAGCATTCTACTGGATGACGATCATCGATGGTGATGACCGTAGCGTACCGCAGTGGACCATCCCCGAGATGGTTGAGGCCATGAAGAAAGCCTATTATGAATAAGAAGCATATCCCTCTGATACTTGTCTCCGCACTGGCTCTTGCCTCGTGCGGAGGCAATAAGCCAAAAGCAGATGATCCGCTGGCCGACAGCGGACGTACCCAGCGTACCGAGAATCTGCTGGCCAATATGAAGGCACAGGCTGACTCTGCCGGCTACATGTTCGGTCATCATGATGACACCGTCTATGGCATCGGGTGGGTGGGAGACTCTGCCCGTAGTGACGTCAATAGCATCTGCGGCGACTATCCGGCGCTGTTGAGCTTCGACCTGGGACACTTGGAACTGGGTGATTCTGTGAACCTCGACGGCGTGCCCTTTGAGCGTATGCGCCAGGAAATCATCGGACACTTCAACCGTGGCGGCATGATAACCCTGTCGTGGCACCTGGACAACCCGCTGACGGGCGAGAGCGCCTGGGTGAAGCCTGACTCGCTGACCGACCAGCAGAAGCAGACCGTTTCCTCTGTGCTGGAAGGCGGCGCCGGGCACGAGAAGTTCCTGGGTTGGCTCGACCGTGTGGCTGACTTCCTGAATTCTCTTGAGACACCCTATGGTGCGAAGGTGCCTGTGTTGTTCCGCCCTTGGCATGAGCATACGGGTTCGTGGTTCTGGTGGGGACAGAATCTCTGCACGACCGAACAGTATCAAGCGCTGTGGCAACTGACCTACAACCGCCTCAGGGAGAAGGAGGTTACCAATGTGCTGTTTGCCTATTCCCCTGGCACTGAGAGCGGTGGAGACGAAGCGAAGTATATGGAACGCTATCCTGGCGACGACATCATCGATCTGTTGGGCGTTGACTGCTACTGTAGCGGCGAGGAAAACGATACCGTAGCCTATGCTGCATATACCGCCCAGCTCGATCGTATGTTGGACATGATGTGTCGTGTGGCCAAGCAGCATGGCAAGGCAGTCGCCTTGACCGAGACAGGCTACGAGGGACTGAAGTATGACACGTGGTGGACGCAAGTGCTGGAGCCTGTGCTCGACAAGCATCCCGTTTCCTACGTGTTGGTGTGGCGTAATGCCCATGACGAACCCACGCATTTCTTCGCACCCTATCCCGGGCAACGCACGGTGTCGGACTTCGTGAAGTTCTATAATGCACCGAGGACACTGTTCCTGCACGATGTCAACGGATTGTATCTGAAGAAATAAAAAAGAGAGGCGGTGAGCCTCTCTTTTTTGTTTGTTATCTGACAATCTTTCTACCATTGACAATGTAAATGCCCTTCGTCGGTTTCTCTACCCGTCGGCCACTGAGGTCATTGATGACTTGACCATTTCTCATTTCTTCGTTATCATTTAGCAAAGCGCTGCCAATACTTGTTGTCTGCTGGCGTGCTTTGAAGAATTCCATGTAGTTGGAGTACCAGTTGCCGGCTACCTGGTGCCCGTTCTCAGGGTTGAACAGCACCTCTTTATCCGTGCTCTGCAGGTTGTTATACGGCGCGATGTTGGTGTGTGGCGGGCAGACGTTGTCCTGCAGTCCGACGCACGATATGACGGGGCTGGAGATGAGTGTTGCCAGGTTCTTCGTGTCATAGTAGGAGAGGAAGGCATACATCTCTTCATCAGTCATTGTTCCCTGGTTCTCTTTGGCTACGTAAGCAGGCCAGCTGGTAATCTCAAAATAGTCGGGGAAGTCACCCAGGAAGGGGATACCAGGGGCAATAGCGCGGAAGGGGTAGTTGCTGAGTGCAGCAGCTGCGTATGTGAAGGCACCGCCCTGACTCTGTCCTTCAGCATAGAGGTTGTCCATGTCGCTGGTTTCGCGAGAAGCCATGAAGTCGATGGCACGCAACAGATCCATGTAGGCACCACGATAGTAATAGCTGTCCTTGTCACCGAAGTTAAAGGCAAACCAGTCGCCGTAGGTGTTGGTGAAGTCACCCTTACCGTCATATTCGCGCTCATTGGCAGCACGGTTGTTGATGCTCTGTCCGCGTGTTGAGAGGTAGAATTCAGCGTAGTCAGGTTCTGCATCACCAGAAGGGCAATAAGGCTTCACGTCTGTACCTCCAGGACGGTAGCCTGAGTCATAGCCCAGGTAGTGCATGATGACGGGGTGCTTCTTGCCGTCCGTAGGCTCACAGTAGTAGCCGCGTACAGTAACGGGGTCGCCGCTCAGACCGTCGGGAACACTTTGCAACTCTACTAGATATACCTTGCGCTTGGCAGTGCTCTTGGCAGCAATCTCTGTCAGCTGTGCATCCATGGGAATGGCAGCCAGCTGTTCTTTTGCAGCAGCCCAGTAAGTATTAAAGTCGCTCTGCATGTCAGGTGCAGAAACAATCTCTGTAGGATTGACGGCAAAGAAGAAACCACGTGCCAGTTCGTCATTGACGGTGACTGTGGCCTTATAGATACCTGCGGACAGCCCCTCAGTACAAGTTAATTCGATGTCCTCTGTGGCATTGCCAGCCAGTTCCACCTCCTTGGTCAGCGTGGTAACGGGTTCCATCTTATCAGTTGTAATGGCGATGACACAGTTTGCTGTCACTGTCTCTACGTATGGATTTTCTGTATGGATGGTGAAGCTTGGTGCACCGTTGAACACCCAGTTGTCGGTGACGGGCACGCTCAGCGTCAATGGCTTAAGGTCGTCGGCATTCCATACTTCTACGGCAGTACAGGTGAAGTTGACGCCAGCGACAACCAGTCCGCTGGTCTGTAGTTCGGTAAGCATACCGCTTGTGATGGTATAGTCCTGCTTGGTACCAGCAATATAAATACCCTCTCCTGTATCTGACAGATTGGGCCAACCGTCAACGGGATTGCGAGGACTGAGATAAGCACCTGCTCCCAGATTCTTAAACTTGATGCGCAACACCTGACCATCAGTAGCACTGGCAAAGGCACTCTTGTCAATAGCTTGGTATCCGCTCCAGTTGCCGATGACGCACTCTCCCATCCATACTGCATGGCTGTAATCGCCACCGTCGCCCTCGATGCTTTCCACTTGTGTCAGGGTGAAACCGATGCCGGCAACCACCATGCCATTTGTCTGTAGGTCGGTCAACATGGGCGACAGTACAAAATACTTGACTTTGCTCATACCTTCTGTCAGTGCTGTATTGGAAACGCCCGTTAGATTGCCAGACCAGTCTCCCTTTGCAAGTGAAATCTGGGGCCAGTCTGCCCCACCTGTATAGGTGAACGTAAAGACGAGTTGGTCGCCAGCCTTCATGTTGGCAAACTTCTCTTTGGCAATCTGGACGGCTTTGCCATTGTTCCAATTAATGACTTCAGAACCCTCCCAAAGGACTTCTGCGTTAATCGTCAGTGCTGCCAGCATCGCAATCATCAGTAGTAATAATTTCTTCATACCTTATTATAATAATTATAGTTAGTTTTTAGTCGTTTTATTGTTTGATGTTGCAAAGATACGACAAATCCGCGAAAAAGCATGATACTTTTTTGCTTAATCACGATACTTTGTAATAAAGTACAAAAAAAAGGGGTCACCTGCATAACCGCGTGTAATCTGTCACACTAAAATCGTGATATTTTCGT
>CAMVQS010000052.1 GCA_947169685.1 uncultured Prevotella sp.
GACATTCAGAACCACAATCTGACGCTCTAACCAACTGAACTACGGGCACCATGTACCGCTTTCTGTTCGAAAGCGAGTGCAAAGGTAATGCTTTTCTTCGGAACAGCCAAAAAATTCAGCGATTATTTTCTATTTTATTTCACGAAGGGGGTACCAGTCGCGTAAATCGGCCTGTTTTTCTATCTTATCTTCAATGTTGTCAGGCAAGCTGGCGAAGAAATCAAGCCCTGTCAGCTCCTCCAATTCATCGACACTACGCACATAGCGGCTCATGTCACGCGAAGCGCCTTTGTTCTCGTAGAGGAAGCCGATGGCCTTGTAGTAATTGTCCTGCTTGCGTAGCACAACCTTAAAGAAGGCTTCGGGCACCACGACACGGTTACGGCCGATGGTCTTATGAGTCTGCTGATACAACACAGGGCCGCAGACGATGTAAAGGTCGCCATAACGCTTGGCCCAAGCACGACACTGCAGCTCCACATCGTTCCATGCACCAGCGTTGAGATGATGGCGCTGGGGACAGATATTGGTAAAGAGGAACGACTGCTCCTGTGCCTTTTTGTCCCACTTGTTGTCGCCTGCCGGACACATGTGGCCACGATCATAGCCAGAACCGCGATAGTCGGAATCATAGGCACGCGGGCGCACCTCCTCATCTTCGTGGAACACCTGATTATTGCGCTGATAGCGACCGTCAGCATGGGCAGCCGTCAGATGCCAAGCCACCCAGTTGGGAATACGGTTCTGGGCGTTATAGGACGTGGTATAGCCTACCCTCTTGAGGATGACTCCCTCGCTGCCTCGCAGCGTCTTGGGAATCTCAAGGCCTGTAGCTGTTGTCCGAGGTTTAGAATCAAAAAGGGCTGAAGCAGCCAGCGTATCGGCAGTAGCATCAGCACTGTCAGACGGTGCTGCCGCAGGCTTACAAGCCCACAGCAACAACATCGACAAGAGATATAACGGATATTTCTTCATCACACTAAAACTTATTCGTCAGCCACAAACAGGGGGTCTTCAGGCATCACCATGATGGGCTGCTGTTCGCTGAGTTTAAGGATGTTCTCAGGCACGTACTTGTTGGGAACGACCAGACGGAACATGTACTCACGGAACCACTCGGCCGTCATGATGATACAGCCCTGCTGACCATTTGCAGCACCCCATGAGTTCTCTACCTTCCACTTGACGGGTTTGCCCTCGGCATCGAGATCGACTGCCGTCAGCGTCATAGCGTGTGTGGAACCGCTGTCGAACGTGGAAATGCGCTGTGCCTTGGTCATGCCGAAGGTCGTACCGAAGAGCGATTCGTAGTCGAAGTTCTGCAAATCACAAAGTCCACGCTTGCGATCCAGGAACTTAGCTACGTCGTAAGAGCTGTAGAGCTTGCATCCGTCCTTGAGCGAAGCGATGGCCATCTGCTCAATGTCCTCCATCGGCAGGTTCAGGTACTTCCAGTTGTGGCCGTCGTAGGTATGACGGTCGTACTCCACTTCAAAAGTCTTATAGTAAGGACGTCGCGGGTCGTTCATCACCATGATGAAGGTGCCGTTCAGCGGTTGTCCTACAACTTCCTGACAGAACGACTGCGGGGTATATTCTTTGGCTTCAAGAGGCTTACCCTTCTTGTCGCGGAAAGCATAGGTGAACTTCGTAGGAGGCTCACCGAGGGTCAGCACAAGCATGTGATAGACGGTGGCCAGCATCTGTGTCTTGGCCTTTTCAATGTCGGCGACTTTCTTTCCCTGTGCCACCATGTCGCGCAGCTGCAAACCAAACTCACGGAGCTTGGTATCGATGAGGCGTGACATCCTTGAGGTGTTGTCGCTGGAGAATGTCTCGGGCATCACAGCCTTGGGCACGAGACCGTATTTGGCTGTCAGGTCGGCTACACCACAGAAGGTGCCGCCATCGTTGAGCGGGTTCTTGAAGAAGAACTGCACGCGCTGGTCGTCAATGGGCTTCTTGGCCGTGTCGATGATTCCCTGCAGGAACAGGTTTGACTTCTCCAACTGGTCCCAGAAGAACAGATAGTCCTGCGAGAACTCTACCGAGAGCGAATCGGTACGCTTGGCAAAGTCGGCACGCAGCACGTTCAGCCCGCTGAACATCCAGCAACGCCCACTCGACTTCTGGTCGGTAATGGATTGTGACTTTGTCTCAATGCTGAAGTGAGTATCAATCTCGCCTGCATTCAAATGATTCTGAGCAAGATTGTCGATGGAATTGGCTGCGATGGCGTTGCGCAGGGCACGGTCGGCAGCCGACGTTGTCTGTTGCTGCTCAATGTCCCTCAGCATCTGGGGAGTGATACCTCCCTGACGGGTTTGTGCCGACGCAGTAAGCATCAGCACCAAGCCCATGGACAGAAACAATGATTTCTTTTTCATAAGCTAAGAAAGACCACTATTTTTTCTTAGTGGTCTTTTTCGTTGTTTTAGTTGTCTTTGTTGTTTTCTTTGTCGAAGTCGTTGTGGTAGTGGCAGCAGGCTTCGGCTTGTAATACTGTAAAGCCTCAGGCATCCATCCTTGCAGGTTCTGAATACGATCTGCATCCGACGGGTGGTCACTCAACAACGAACTGGAACCTCCGCCTGTGGCTTGCGACATGCGCTGCCAGAAGCTGACGGCGCCTTGTGGGTCGTAGCCAGCCATTGCAGCAAAGATAAGTCCCATGTGGTCAGCCTCGCTCTCCTGTTTACGTGAGAAGCCAGCAGTAAAGAACTGACCGCCAGCTTGCGCGACAAGTTGTCCCAACTGTACGGTTCCGTCACTTACACCCATACCTGAAGCAACTGCTCCAAGTATCTGAAGGCCATACTGTTGCTTGTAGGCATTACTCAAGCGTTCTGCCGAGTGTTTGGCAACAGCATGGGCAATCTCGTGCCCCAGTACGATGGCAAGCGAAGCCTCATCCTGCGTGACGGGAAGCAGTCCTTCATAAACCACAATCTTACCCCCAGGCATACAGAAGGCGTTAAGTTCCGTGTTCTGTACGAGGTTGAACTCCCATTTATACTGAGAGACCTCAGCTGACAGACCGTTGGCATTCAAATAGCTGACAACGGCATTCGCCAGATTCTGACCGACACGCTGTACCATAGCCGTGTTAGCGGCGTTGGTCGATTTCTTGGCCGTCTTCATGTATTCCTCATACTGCTGATTGCTAAGACTGAGCACTTGCTCGTCGCTGACAATCAGGTTCTGCTTACGGCCTGTAATGGGTACCGTCGAAGTGGTGCCGCAACTCGTGAGAATGGCGGCAACCACAGACAGTAATAGAATTCTAACCGGTTTCATAGGCTTTGGTCATTAAGGGATTAGTTTGCGGGAGCGGGAGTCTCTGCAGGAGCAGGAGCCTCAGTAGCTGCAGGAGCAGCAACGTCCTTCTGCTGGCTGGCATCAAAACCAGGCAGGTTGTTGGGGTTCGCTGCCGGAGCCTCGATACCCTCAGTTACAGAGCGGCCAACAGTTTGTTTCGGAGCAACATAAGCGCAAACAATGCTGATAACGACCATAGCAATAGCCAAGCCCCAAGTGGTCTTCTCGATGAAGTCGGTAGTCTTGCGGACACCGCCGATCTGGTTGTAAGAAGCGAAGTTTGAAGCCAAACCGCCTCCCTTAGATTCTTGAATCAAAACAATGCCAATCATAAGAAGGGCAGCAATCACAATAAGGATTACAAATAATGTGTAAAGTGTCATTTTTTAATTTTTTTTATTGTTACTATTTATTATTAATTTCTCTAAGAATCGAATTTGGTCTGCAAAGTAAGCATTTTTTTTCGGATAAGCCAAACTTAATCGCTTAATTATTTCTAAAGCCTTCGAATATCTGCCCTGTTTGACATAAATTCGGGCTAAAGTCTCCGTAAAATACTCCTCTTCGTTGTCTTTTTCCATCATGTCAGACAGAACTTCCTCAGGACTAAATTCTGGTGTGTCGCTCAACACGAAGCGTCCTGAGTCCTGCTCAATGAACGAGTCAATGAGCTGCTGTCCCTTCAACTGTGGCACCTCTTGAACGGATACCATGTCATTAGCGCTCTCCAGCAGGTAAGCCACATAATCGACAGCTGCGTCGGCAGGTGTCGGCTTGCGCTTGGGCTGTCCTGCGTCTGTCTCCTCGTCCTTGGGAATGGTGTCGAGGAAGTTCTCGATGAGTGCCATCGTGCGGTTTTCTGCCGATTGTGGCTTCTCTACTTCCTTTGTCTGTCGGACGGGCAACCTATAGTGGGCAGCCTCCACCAACTGGAAGATGACCTTTCGGTCGGTGATGTAGATGGCTGCACGTCGCAGTTCCTCATCGAACGTCGGGTCGTGCAGGATATAGAGGTTGTGGAGCAGCAACAACCGCGCCGTCTGGAAGTACGGATAGAGCGCCAGCAGCGAACGCAGCTCGTAGAGCGTGTCCCTGTCAAGACGTTCCGGGTGGTTGATATATTCTGTCAGCTCCATATCTCTCAACTCTAAACTCCGAACTCTCAACTAAACTACCAGTTCGCAGCCGTAGCATTGAATATCTGGTCGCAGATGTCCTTTATCATCGTCGTCACCAACTCTTCCTGAACAGCGTCGAGCGACTGCGTTGTCTCGAAGGTCTGACGAGCCGTGAACTGACGCTCGAAGTCCTCTTTGTGGTTCTTGTTGTTCTTGAAACGCACGTTGACGGTTATCGAGAGCTCAGTCTGGGCAGAGTAGCCCTCGCTCGACACAGCCTTGTTCTGCTGGTCGTAACGGGCAATTTCACCTTGCAGCACCCAGTCGCCGTTACGTTTTACCTGCGTCAGGCGGGTATGTTTGGCAAACTGGTCTTTCAGCTCGTCGTTGAAGAGTGCTCCCATGGGAGCCCACACATAGGCGGAACGGACGGGGAACTCGTCAATCTGAATGGTCTTTACCTGCGTATAGTCGATGCTGGCTCCGTTGAACTTGTAGCTCACAGAGCAAGCCGTCAGCAGCAATGCTGTCAGACACATCCACAGGTATCCCTTCTTACTTTTCCAGTCCATATTGTTTCAGTCTTCGATATAACGTTCGGTCGCTGATGCCCAGTTCCTGCGCGGCTTTCTTGCGGTTTCCACCGTTACGCTCCAGGGCCTTTTCCAGCATCTGGCGTCCCAGGTCGTTTAGGTTCAGGCTCTCAGGCACACGCTCGGGCTCCACATATTCCTCGGCCTCGGCGTCTTCCAAGGGAGTAGCGATGGGGTTCACGGGCTGCAGAGGAGCCAGCTGCGTGGTGGGCAGCGTCGAGGGAGCTGCCGCAATGGGTGCTCCGTCGTCAATCTTCTTCTTCAGCGCGCTCATCTCGCGGCGAATGTCGTTCACGTTGCCACGCAGCTCGAAGAGAATCTTGTAGAGTATCTCACGCTCGCTTTCAAACGAGTGGTCACCATCGCGATGAACGGTAGCCAGCTGGGTACTCTCCTGATCCTGCGGAATGAAGCGCAGCAGCACGTCGGGCGTGATGAGACGATCGGGGCTGAGAATGGAAATCTGCTCCGTGATATTCTTCAGCTGGCGCACGTTTCCCGGCCACTTATAGCGCATGAGCAACTGCTTGGCCTCGTCCGTCAGCACCACCTTGTCCATGCGGTACTTCTCGGCCATCTGCAGGGCAAACAGGCGGAACAACAGCACGATATCCTCGCCACGGTCACGCAAGGGAGGCATCTGCACAGGCACCTGGTTCAGACGATAGTAGAGGTCCTCACGGAAGCGTCCTTCGCTGATGGCCTGCTGAATGTTGACGTTCGTTGCTGCCACGATGCGCACGTCGGTCTTCCGAACCTCCGTAGCTCCCACGGGGATGTACTCTCCCGTCTCCAGCACACGGAGCAGTCGGGCCTGCGTCGCCATAGGCAGCTCGCCCACCTCGTCCAGAAACAGCGTACCCTTGTGAGCAACACCGAAGTAACCTGGCGAGTCGTTGATGGCTCCCGTAAACGAACCCTTCACGTGTCCGAACAGCTCGCTGTCGATGGTACCCTCGGGAATGGAGCCACAGTTGATGGCAAAATACTTCTCGCGACGACGCGGAGAGTTGTCATGGATGACACGCGGAATAATCTCCTTTCCCACGCCGCTCTCACCGACAATCAGCACCGACAAATCGGTGGGCGCCACCTGTAGGGCAACGTCCAGCGCACGATTCAAAGCCTCGCAGTTTCCCACGATGCTGTATCGCTGCTTGATGGTCTGCAATTGCGAATTATTCATTTTAGCGCACAAAGGTACGAAGAAAATCTGACATAATGGCAGAATTATGACAGATTTTATGATTTAGGCTGTTCTTTTTCCTTTTTAACGGTAAAACGGGCCTTCTCACCGTCCTCGCGACGCTCATGATAGAGCTTCGGCAGGGGGTTGGCCAGCGGCTCGTCGTAATTCTTACGGTTGCGCCAGATATCGATGGCAGCATAGATGGCCTGACGGAACGACTGTTCGTCAGCAATACCCTTGCCGGCAATGTCGTAGGCCGTGCCGTGGTCGGGCGACGTGCGCACGATGGGAAGTCCTGCAGTAAAGTTCACACCGTTCTCCAGTGCAACGGTCTTGAACGGAGCCAGTCCCTGGTCGTGATACATGGCCAGCACGCCGTCGAAGCGCTGATAGCTGCCGCTACCGAAGAAACCGTCGGCGGCATAGGGACCGAAAGCCTGTATGCCGGCCTTCTCCAGTTCCTCGATGGCAGGAATGATAACGTCCTGTTCCTCAGAGCCCAAGACACCACCGTCGCCAGCGTGAGGATTAAGCGAGAGCACGGCGATGCGGGGGTTGGAGATGCGCAGGTCGCGCTTCAATGCCTGATGGAAGATGGTGGCCTTCTCCATGACGGCCTCCTTCGTGATGGCGCCTGCCACATCCTTGATGGGCAGATGAGTCGTCACAAGAGCCACACGCAGGGTGTCGTTCATCAGAATCATCAGCGCCTTCTGTCCCTCACCCACGCTCTGCTCGATGTACTCGGTATGACCGCAGAAGTGGAACATGTCGCTCTGGATGTTGTTCTTGTTGATGGGTGCCGTCACCAGCACGTCGTACAGTCCCTTACGGTAGTCGGTCATCGCACGGTCGAGCGCCTTCAAAGCGGCCTCGCCAGCCTCTTTCGAGGGCTGTCCGAAGTCAATCTTCACCTCCTCATCAAACGTCGGTAGAATGTTCAGGCGACCGTCCTGCGCATCCTCAGCACGCTCAATGATACTGAAGTTCGTCGGCAGGTCGAGTGCCTTGCGGTGATAGGCTGCCACCTTGGGCGAACCATACACAATCGGGGTGCACAACTCAAACATTGTAGTGTCGGCAAAGGCCTTCAGAATCACTTCATAGCCAATGCCGTTCGTATCTCCATGCGTGATAGCCACGCGAATATTCTTTCCCATATATAATCTTTATTCTTTAATGTTTAATCTTTAATGTTTAATCTTTAATGTCTAATGTTTAACGTTTAATGTTTCTCATTGTCGAAAGCAAGCCGCAGGCAGCAAAGATGTCCTGGCCGCGACTGGCACGAATGGTGGTAAACACGCCGTGCTTGGTCAGATAGTCACGCAGGGCTTCCATCCGCTTCTCGTCCGAGGCAGGCAGGTCAACATCAGGAATCTCGTGGAAACGTATCAGGTTCACGCGACACTCCAAGCCCTCCAGCAACTTCACAATCTCACGGCCATGCAACGGCTGGTCGTTCAGACCGCTGAAGCAGATATACTCGAACGAGCAACGGCGCTGGTGCGTGAAGTCGTATTGCTTCAGCAGCTCCACCGTCTCGGCAATCGTCTGAGCACGCTCGGCAGGCATCAGCCGCTGGCGCTGTTCGTGAATGGGCGAGTGCATCGAGATAGCCACGTGACATTGGCTCTCGTCCAGAAATCGCTTGAGCTTCTTGGGTACACCAACGCTGCTCACCGTGATGCGCTTAGGGCTCCAAGCATAACCCCAGTCGGCCGTCAGTATCTCGGTAGCTCTCAACACGTTATCAAGGTTATCCATCGGCTCACCCTGTCCCATGAAGACAATGTTCGTCAGCAGGTCACGTTCAGGCAACGCATAGATCTGGTTCAGGATGTCGGCGGCCGTCAGGTCACCCTCCCACCCTTGCTTGCCAGTCTGACAAAACAGGCAGTTCATCTTACAGCCCACCTGACACGACACGCACAGCGTACCACGCTCACCGTCAGGGATAAACACCGTCTCCACGAATTTATTAGTGGTTAGTGGTGAGGGGTTAGTGGTTAGAACCGGGAACAAGTACTTCACCGTCCCGTCCTTCGAACGCTGACAATCGACGGGAGCCATCAGCCCCACCTCGTACATCTCCGACAACCGCTCGCGGTTCAGCTTCGAGATGTTCGTCATCTCGTCAATCGACTCCACGTGCTTCACGTAAAGCCATTGCGCCACCTGCTTAGCCGTGAAAGCAGGCATACCCAAATCCTGCACAACCGTCTTCAGTTCTGCAGGTGTCATTCCCAACAGTCGTTTCCTTCTGTTTTCCATTTCGACTGCAAAGGTAATAAAAAGTTGAGAGTTTAGAGTGTAGAGTTTAGAGTTTTTTTGTCAAACGTACTATTTTTATCAAAAAGCGAGGAAAATGCACAAAAAAGCCTCCCCTAAACAGGGGAGGTTTGGTGGGGTCCTTAAGGCTGCAAAAGACTGCATGAGGGGTGTAAAATTTAATCTTTATTTGCATTTTCTACTTCCTTCTTGTTAGCTCGGCGAGCCAGGAAGTACTGGAAGCGATAGACGAGGCAGGCAAGAACGAAATAGACGCCAGCCTGGATGCAGAGGTAAAGGAACTCTGGACGCACGTCGTCGAGGCTGGCTCCCATGGAGTTGAGACGCACATAGGCACGGGCTCCGAAGGTGCTGGGGAAGAGCCACGAGACTCCCTGCCAATAGCCAGGGATGTTGGACTGCGGCCAACTTACTCCAGTCATAAACAGCAACGGAAGGCTGATGAAGACCACAAGAAGCATGACGTCCTCACGGTATTTCACCATGCATGACACCACCATACCAAAGAAGATACAGGCAACAATATAAGGTATCATGATAACCAGCAAGGATGACCATGTGGCGAGCTGCGGGAAATGGAAAATACGTGGGACGGCAGCCACAAGCCATGCGCCCATGACACAATAAATCATGAAGTAACAAAGGAACTTACCCCAGATAATGGGCAGCGTGCGCCCATAGTGCGGCTGATTGACAGGGATAAGGTGACGATGAGGGTTCTCATCGCGTGCCGTACCTGCCGACAGACCGATGCCCAGCACGAGCGTCTGCTGCAGAATGAGTATCAGGACCGCTGGAAGGACGAACGATCCGTAGCCTCCTGCAGGGCTGAACATGGGCACGTCAGCATAGTCAAGCGGATGAGCCTGGATGATTTCCTCGCGTGTCGTATATTTTCCACTTATTTTGGTCTGTATCTCTTCGTTCATCGTCATCGACACCAGCTGAGCGGTGGCATAGAGCGCCTTGTACGTCAGCATGAGTCCCATGTCACAATAGACGCCAACGACGCTCTGCTCCATGCGATAGACATTGGTCTCAAACTCGGGAGGGAAGTAGTAGACGCCTTTGACGAGCTGGCGGCTGACCAGCGACTTTGCCTCATCCATATCCTGTGCATAGTAGGCGACACGGACATCGGGCGAGGCGTCACACATTCGGATAAACTGGCGTGAGAGGGCAGAGTGAGAGTCATTGACAATGACGACAGGCACATCGTGAACCGTCTCGTTGTTGTAAATCCAGGAATAGAGCAACGGATAAACCAACGGCACGATAAGGAAGAAGATGAGTACTCCCTCGTCCTTGATGACCTGCCGCATCTCCCTTCGCCAGATGAACAGCGTATCCTCCAGATATTCGTGTGCGTTATGGAATATAGACATAGTTCAGCATTGCATTCTTTATTTTCTTCAATACCAGCCAAGGCAGCAGCAGGAAAGCTGACAGGGCAGCAAAGTGGAACCACGCATCGATGAGCGGATAGCCATTGAACACGCAGATTTGATAAATCATGTAATAATGACGCAAGGGGAACAGCCACGACAGCGACTGCAACGGGCCGTCCATACCCATGACGGGGAAGGCAGAGCCTACCATCGAGAAGCTAAGTACCGCCCACAGCGAACAGACACTCATGGAGAGTCGTAGCGAAGGCAGCAGACCGAAAAGGAAGATGCCGAAGCCCTGAGCGGCCAGCACCTGCATGAGTCCCAGAATCACCAACATCCAGGGAGAGCCCAGATGAGGGAACTGGAGTACGTAGAATACATAGTACTGATAGCCATAGACAAGCGCCAGCCAGATGAGCGTCTGGGGCAGGAACTTGCCGATGATGGCGACGAGGATGCGGTTGTCGGTCATTGCGAGCCACTTCTTCGAAGAGCTGAACTTTAGTTCTGTACCCAAAGAATAGGCCGAGATGAGGAAGATGAACAGCAGGAACATGCCTGGCACCATCATCGTCGTCAGGTAGCTGTTGTAGCTGGTATAGGGGTTGGCAATCTGGTGCAGGTCGAGCCTGATAGGTTGCAGGAAGGCCTGTATCTGCTGGTCGGTAAATCCACGAGCCCGCATTGTAGCCTGTCCGACAGCTGCCGAACCGAGGTTGGAGATGGTCTTCATGTCCTTCATGAGGAGTGCTCCAGCCACCAGCGTGGTATTGGTATAGTAATAGGAAATCTTGGGTTGGCGGCTGGCCAGCAGGTTGTCGGTGGTTCCCTTAGGGAAATAAATGAAACCGTATATCTCGCCTCGCTGTACAGCTCTGCGTGCTTCGGCCACGCTGGGATAGTGAGCCACGACATGCGACATCTGGAACCCATCGAGCCGACGCTCGAGAGCGCGTGTTGTCGAGGTGTTATCCAAATCGACGACACCCACAGGCATGCTGGTAGGCAGTCCGTCGTCCATGAGGGAGGTGAAGAAGAACAGCACTAGTAACGGGAAAAGTATCATGACGAACCAATAGATGTGATTCCTTCGCAGAATCACAAGTTCGCGCAGCATGATCTGAGATATTTGTTGTAGTGTCTTCACTTCTACACTCCTCTACTCCTACACTCCTCTACTCCTACACTCCTCTACTCCTTGATAATCAACGACATTCCAGGACGCAAGCCGTCGAACTTGTCAACAGGACGGGCCTTGACCTCAAAAGTCTTCAGGTCGTACTGACCGTTGGCCTTCGTAGCCTTCCAGACAGCGTAGGACCCCTGATCCTTCATGTAATACACCTTCATCTGGATATCCTTATTGAAGGCAGGAACAAAGGCTGTAAACGTTGAACCGACAGCCAATCCGTTGAGTTGGTCCTCACGCACATTGAACGTTCCCCACATATCGGTCATCACAGAAATGGTCATGATGGGCGAACCTGTACCGACGAGCTCACCAACCTTGGGATAAATGTTGCTGACTTCACCGTCCATCTGTGCTATCTGGACGGTCTCGTGGATGTAGGAGTTTACTTCGCTCACAGCTCCACGGGCACGGTTTACCTGAGCCATAGCAGCCAGTTTGTCCTCACGACGGGCACCGTTGACAGCCATATCGTACTGGCTCTTGGCTGCTCGCTCCTGTGCTTCCATTGCCTTATATTGGGCATACACTTCATCACGTTTCTGGGCGCTGATGACCCCCTCGTCGAACAGACGCTGGATGCGGTCATAGGACTTCTTGGCTATCTCAACGCCGGCCTGGGCCTGCTGCCATACCTGGTAGGCGCCCTGAATCTGCTCCTGACGAGCACCGTTCTGAGCCTTCAACTCTAACGCAGCAGCAGCAGCCTCAGCACCTTGTGCCTGTTCCATCTTGGCACGAACCTCAGGGGCATCGAGAATGGCCAGCGTATCGCCAGCCTTCACAAAGTCACCTTCCTTGACACGTAATTCGAGAATACGTCCAGGCACCTTGCTCGACACGCGGTACTCAGTTACTTCCACCTGTCCTTGAATCAACTCTGGGTCGCGGTCAAGGGCGAAAAATCCAATAATAGCGACGATAATGACTACCACCACGAAACCTGCTATGGCAAGCAGGATGTTGTTATGTTGCGTTTTTGCTTGTGACATAGTGTAATTTACTATTTAGCTATTTACTATTTTATAATTAATATGAGGCCTTAGGGGGCTAACGTTCCGATGGCCTTCTGCAGAGTGACCTGACTGAGCTTAACGTCAATCTCAGCGTCAATCTTCTGTGACATGGCCTGCAGCCAGGCCGTCTGTGCCTCCATGACCGTGACGGGCTGGATGACACCTTCGCTGAATCCGAGGTTCGCCGTGCGCAGGTTCTCCTCTGCACGCTTGATGTTGGTGCGTGCCATATCGAGTTTCTTGCCGGCTTCTATCACGCGGAACTTGCTCTGGCTGATTTGCAGCGTTATCTTCTCACGAGCCTCGTTCATCTCAAGACCTGCAATGGCTGTAGCACCCTTCGAGGCACGAATCTTATAGGCCACGTCGCCCCAGTTCCAAATGGGCACACGCACCAGAACGCCTACGTTCCACATGCCACCGAACTTCCTTTCGAAGCCATTGAACAGGTTGGGGTTCGAGATGGTGTAGCCACCTACGAGTGCCACCTGCGGCAGGTTAGCTGCCTTCAGGATGTTCGTGGCCTGACGGCTCAGATCGACGGTGTTCTGCAGCATGCGAATCTCTGGACGGTTGCCGACAGCCTCCTCGGTATTAAAGAGCGGAAGGGCATTGTCAACAGCAAGGTCTTCCACGTCTTCTTCAGCCAGCACAATAGGCTCCTCGAGCGACAGTCCGCAGAGCTGACAGAGCAGCATCTTCGACAGCACCAGTCCGTCGTTGACCTGCGTCACCTGCATCTCGGCCTCGTTGACCTTCACATCGACACTCAGTCCGTCGCTACGTGTGGCAACGCCCTCATCTATCATCTTGTGTACGTCGTCATCGAGCTTTTTCACCAGTGCCAGATAAGCCTCAGCCAGCCGTTTCTTATGCTTCAGCGAGATAACCTGCCAATAGGCTTTGTCAATGTCGTAGAGCGTGGATTGCAGCTGTGCATCAGCACTGTTGCGCATCATGTCCTCGCCGATGTCAGTCATCTTGTTGTAGGCGATAATGGCACCACCCAAGAAGACAGGCTGTGTTACCATGACGGAGCCCGCCCACACATTTCGGTTGTCCGTACGGAAGGCATCGATAATATCCTGTCCGATACCGTTCAGGTGGGTAGCCATCGTTCCCAGTTTCGGACTAAGCAGCTGCATGATGCTCTCTGGCGAAAAACCCAACTGCCCCAAGATGGCCTGCGTATTTTCGGGCAAGGAACTGTAGATGTTCCCCACCTCATTGCCAATGCCTGTAGCAGTATTGGTACCCAGATTGCCCAGCGTGCTCTTCTGGTCGTCGTTCAGGATAGACACCTCACGGGAGGAATAGACGTAAGCACCCATCGCACTGACACGCGGCAGGTACTTCGTGCGTGCAGAACGGCGCACATTGGATGCAATGTCCTGCTTGACCTTCGACACCTGCATCTGCTTGTTATTGCGCAGCGCCAACGCCCGACAACTGTCAAGGTTAAGCAGACGCTGGGCAGACGCAGGCAGCAAGACGCCAGTCAGCATGAATAATACTCCAAGTAATCTGTTCATATATCTGTTGTTTTACTTTAATTAAAGCTGAAACTACGCGAACCAATCATGTGGCCGTCGGCGAAGATGCTCACCGTGTAGTTGCCGCCACTCAGATATTCGTTCACGTTCCAATAGACCTTCACGGGAGTCTCCTCACCGGTATATTCAATGACCTTCTTCATGGAATACTCCATCGTACGGTTTTCGTAAGAGAAAGTACCGCCGCCGTTCAGGGCCTCACCCGTCGGGGTATTGATACGCACATAGATGGTACGCTGACCATTGGAGGCCGTCACGTTGCGGGCAATATTGAACGACACGCTAATGGTGGTGCAGTCCTTCATCTTCTTGGCTGGCTTGCTGTTCTTCTTCAGCGGAGTCATGGTGATGGCATTCGCATCCAGCTGGGCAGCAATGGCCACACGCTCCGACAGCGTCTCACGCTCACTATTCAACCCCTCAATCCGACGGGTAGCCTCGTCGTACTGACCCTGAATGCGCGTATTCTCCGCCATCAGGTTCTGGTTCAGACGGTTCAGCGAGTCGATCTGCATCACGTAGTCACGCAGCACGGCACGCACGGTTGCCAACTCCTTCTTCAGACGGGCAATCTCGCGGGCATCGTCACTCTTCACGCGTTTTAGTTCAGCCAGCAACTGCTGGGTACGCATCTGCTCCTGCGTCAGCTGGGCAATGATGGAGTCGTTGTTGATCTGCGTCTTCATCTCACTGTACTGCTGGGCAAAGCGTGCATACTCGTTTTCCATCTCCTGCTTGTCGAGGGCAGCCAGTTCCTGCATGGCCTCGTTGGCCTCACGCTCCTGATGGTAGCTATAGCCCAAATAGCCGATGCCGGCCAGCAACAGCAGGATAATCAGAACCAACGATATCCAGATGTATTTCTTCATTTCTTTTTTCCTTATTAAAAACGATGCAAAGATAAGCGTTTCTACTGAAAAGACAAAGAAAAAGAGCCCATCATCGGCCCTATACACTCTAAAATTAAGATAATTAGAGTAAAATTGAACAATTTTTAGCAAAACAGGCTCTGAAATTTGGAACATAACAAATAAAATCGTATATTTGCAACATGGTATAACCCTCACTAACCGAAAACTATGAACAAACAGAGTTTCCTATACAGGGCCTATGACCTGTACGCCGACGGATTCCGACACATGACTCTGGGCAAAAAGCTCTGGGCCATCATCATCATCAAGCTGTTCATTATCTTTGCCGTCCTGAAACTCTTTTTCTTCCCAGACTTCCTTTCCACCCATGCAGAAAAGGGCGGAAAGGCTGACTACGTGGCAACAGAAATCCTAAATCAATAACGCTTATGACAAACGTATTATTAAACATTGATGCCGGCACCATCGACTGGTCGAGAGCGCAATTTGCACTGACAGCCATCTACCACTGGCTCTTCGTGCCGCTTACGCTGGGTCTGGCACTCATCATGGGTATCGTAGAAACCATCTACTATCGCAAACGCGACGCTTTCTGGCGCGACACCGCCAAGTTCTGGCAGAAGCTCTTTGGAATCAACTTCGCCATGGGCGTAGCTACGGGTATCATCCTCGAGTTTGAGTTTGGTACCAACTGGTCGAACTATTCCTGGTTCGTAGGTGACATCTTTGGCGCTCCACTGGCCGTCGAGGGTATCATCGCCTTCTTCATGGAGTCCACGTTCGTAGCCGTCATGTTCTTCGGCTGGAAGAAAGTGTCGGCAGGCTTCCACTTGGCTTCCACCTGGCTCACAGGACTGGGCGCCACCATCTCCGCCTGGTGGATTCTCGTAGCCAACGCATGGATGCAGTGTCCCGTGGGTTGTGAGTTCAACCCCGACACCATGCGCAACGAGATGGTCAGCTTCCTCGACGTGGCACTGTCACCCTTTGCCGTCAGCAAGTTCTGCCATACGGTGACCTCCGCCTGGATCATCGGTGCCCTGTTCGTGGTGGGCGTCAGCTGCTGGTATCTGTGGAAGAAACGTGAGACACGCCTGGCCGTCGAGAGTATCAAGATCGGTGCAAGTGTAGGACTTGTAGCCACCATATTGGCTGCTGCGACAGGACACGTTGCAGGACAGGACGTAGCCAAGGCGCAGCCCATGAAGCTTGCAGCAATGGAAGCGCTCTACAAAGGTGGCACTGACCAGGGTCTGACGGCTGTAGCGTGGGTCAACCCCTTGAGCCAGCCCGACTATCTGAACGAAGAGTCGGCACCGCTGAAGATTGAGATGCCTTACTTCCTCTCGTTCATGGCCACCAACGACATTCACGGCTATGTGCCAGGCGTGAAGGACCTGCTCGATGGCTATACCACGCCCGACGGGAAGGTGGAACCCTCCGTCGATGAAAAGATACAACGCGGCCGTCTAGCCATCAATGCCCTGAAGGAATACCGCGAGGGAAAGAAGAACGGGCTGCCCGACTCAGTTCTCAATTCCCAATTATCAATTCTCAATTCCAACATGAAGTACTTCGGCTATGGCTACATCAAGGACAAGGCCGACCTCGTACCCTTCATCCCCATTAACTTCTGGGCGTTCCGCACGATGGTGGGACTGGGCTGCCTCTTCATCCTGTTCTTTGGTGTCATCCTGCTGCTGACCTACAGAATCCCCTACTTGTCCGTCATCACCAGTCGTCTGCTGGCAACCGTCGGACTACTGCCTGAGACAGAGGCCGACGGCTATTCCATCACCCGTCTGCCCGTTTGGCACTACTGGTTGGCCATTGCCCTGATTCCCTTAGGATACATTGCCTCTGAAAGCGGCTGGCTCGTCGCTGAGTTCGGCCGTCAGCCCTGGACCATTCAGGACATGCTACCCACATGGGTGGCCGTTTCCGACCTGCAGTCCAGCTCGGTCATGATTACCTTCTTCATCTTCCTCATCCTCTTCACCGTACTGCTCGGCGTGGAAATCAGCATCCTGCTCAAGCAAATCAAGAAGGGGCCGGACATCAACTAATTGACAGTTGAGAATTGAGAATTATGATTACCCACAGGCATACCTTAGGGAAAAACAGGTTCTCAGTTCCCATCGCAAGTCTTCGAAAAAAAGTAATCATAATTTTCAATTATCAATTCTAAATTTTCAATTAAAATGACATACGAATTTCTGCAACATTATTGGTGGTTCATCGTATCACTGCTGGGTGCACTGCTCGTGTTCCTGCTCTTCGTGCAGGGAGCTAACTCCTGCCTGCACTCATTAGGATGGACGGAAAAAGGGAAGCGGCTGGTCATCAACTCTACAGGCCGTAAGTGGGAGTTCACCTTTACCACGCTCGTTACCTTCGGCGGAGCATTCTTCGCCTCGTTCCCGCTGTTCTACAGCACCTCATTTGGCGGAGCTTACTGGCTCTGGATGATTATCCTGTTCACGTTCGTGCTGCAGGCTGTCAGCTATGAGTTCCAGAACAAGCTCGGCAATTTCCTCGGCCCGCGTACCTTCCAGTTCTTCCTGGTGCTCAACGGACTACTGGGACCACTGCTCCTCGGTGGTGCTGTCGCCACGTTCTTCGAAGGAAGCAACTTCCTTATTGCCAAGGACAACATGATTGATGCTGGAGCCATGACACCCATCATCTCCTCATGGGCGAACGCCTCTCACGGCCTCGACGCGCTACTCAATCCCTGGGTGCTTATCTTCGGACTGGCCGTCATGTTCCTTGCCCGTACGTTGGGCATCCTCTATGTCATCAATAATGTCGAGGACGAGGACATCCGCTCTCGCGGTTCCGTCCGTCTTATCGGTGCTGCCGTTCCGTTCCTCATTCTGTTCGTGGCCTATCTCGTCCACCTGCTGCTGAAGGACGGCTATGCCGTTGATGCCAATGGTATCATTGCACTGGAGCCCAACAAGTACCTGCACAACCTGATGGATATGTGGTATCTCCTTGTGCTGTTGCTCATAGGTGTGGTGCTCGTGCTCTTCGCTATCGGCAAGACTATCTGGTCGAAGGATTTCATCTCCGGCATCTGGCCAGCAGGCATCGGCACCGTCCTCGTCGTGCTCGCCCTACTGCTCACGGCAGGATGGAACAATACCGCCTACTACCCCTCTACGGCCGACCTGCAGTCGTCATTGACGCTGGCCAACTCGTGTAGTAGTGAGTTCACGCTTAAGACCATGTTCTACGTGTCGTTCTTCGTGCCCTTCGTACTTGCCTACATCGTGTATGCATGGCGTGCCATCGACAAGAAGAAACTCGACCAACAGGAAATCAAGGACGACCACGCCTACTAAACAAAAAAGGCTCCTCAAATCGAGGAGCCTTACTTTTTCAGGTTTAAATCAGTGAGAATGCCACATCCATCATGTGTGTAAAGGTGTTCTGCCGCTCTTCGGCCGTTGTCACCTCGCCTGTGATGATATGGTCAGAAATGGTGCAGATGCCCAGTGCACGGTTACCGCTGCGGGCAGCATTCATGTAAAGTGCAGCAATCTCCATCTCTACAGCCAGCACGCCCACGTTAATCCATTTGTCCGTGTGGGGAGCCTCCGAGTAGAACGTGTCTGACGACAGCACGTTGCCCACCTTGTAGTGGTAACCGAACTTCTCACAGGCCTCAGCAGCACGACGCGCCAGGTCGAAATCGCCTATCGGTGCAAAACTGCCGGGCAGCTCGTACTGCGACACATAGTTCGAGTTTGTGCATGCGCCCAAGGCAATCACCAGATCTCCCACATGCAGGTCGGTCTGAATGGAACCAGCCGAGCCCACGCGGATGATGGTCTTCACGCCATAGAAATTGTAAAGCTCGTAGGTATAGATGCCTATCGAGGGCATGCCCATGCCGTGTCCCATCACGCTGACACGCTTTCCCTTGTAGGTTCCCGTGAAGCCCAGCATGCCACGCACCTGGTTAAACTGCACAGGATTCTCCAAGAACTTCTCGGCCATTAACTTGGCACGCAACGGGTCGCCTGCCATAATCACTGTTTCGGCAATCTCGCCAAACTTAGCTCCGATATGAGCTGTAGGTGTCTTTGATTCACTCATAGTGTAATAGTATTGGTGTTAGTAATTTCCGCAAAAATACGCATTATTTTGCAAACCACCAAACATCAAGCCTATTTTTTTCATTATGAATTTATGATATGATGCATTGCAGCATTGCAATTTTAAAATAGAAGTAAGACAAACTAACGTGTCCCACATCTCACTCCCTCAAAATTGTTTCTTCATTAAAGTATCCTAATAATCGGTACAAAAAAATACGAATACGAGCAACAATCACTATCTTTGCAAAAAGATTTTTAGTAATATTACTAAAGTTTCGCAAGTGATGGCGTACCTGCATAATTTAACATAAAATAGGAATAAAAAAGGCCTCGACGTTTGGTTAACTCACTGAAAATGAGTAATTTTACAATCGCCAAAAAGTAAAATTCAAACATCAAAGCCGTGAGCAAAGTTACAACAATTATTTCAGATTTGAGAAGCTTTTTCTCAGAAAATGATAAAAATCGTGCAATTAATGCTATTATCAGTGTCATGGAGTTTGTCCGAAAAATAGAGAGTTTTTGCTCATTATCAATCTTTTATAAATAATTAACGATTTAAAATTGTAAAGGAATCGAACTTAATTTGTAAAAATAGGTTCACTAACACCCGTATTTTTCCCCCCATTTTTCCCCGAAAACAGCCTAAAAATACGGGATTTCGGGGAAAAAACAAAAAAGGCCGCTAATTCATTGTGAATCAGCGGCCTTTTCCAATATAGGTGGTCGAGGTGACAGGACTCGAACCTGCGACAGCCTGGTCCCAAACCAGGAA
>CAMVQS010000053.1 GCA_947169685.1 uncultured Prevotella sp.
CTTCTGCAGATCGAGCTCAGCGTCTTTCTCGTTATCCTCGGAAAGCCCGTCCTTAATGGCTTTCTTCAGCTTATCCTTGATGTCACCACGCACATTGCGCACTTCCACCTTGGCCTTCTCTGCAATTTTGTTGCACTGCTTCACAAGGTCGCGACGACGCTCCTCTGTCGGCTGGGGGATGCCCAGACGGATGACCTCGCCGTTGTTCTCAGGGGTGATGCCTACGTCGGAGTCCATGATAGCCTTCTCAATATCCCTGATTTGCTTCTTATCCCAAGGCTTGATGGCGATGGTACGGGCATCGGGGCAGTTGATAGTTGCTACTTGGTTCAAGGGAACTTTTGAACCGTAAGATTCTACGCGGACGCCATCGAGAATGGCTACGTTGGCACGTCCTGCACGGATGCGGTTCAGCTCTTCTTCCAAAAACATTGCTGCCATCTCCATGCGTTCCTCAGCAGAGGCTAATGTTGCTTTTACGTCTATCATATTTTTCAAGTTTTAAGTTTTCGAGGGTTCAAATGTAACGATTAATTTTGGAACATGCAAGTGTTTGCCTCCTTTTTTTTGATTATTCGAATGTTTTGAAGGCATATCCCTGTTCTTTGAGCCATTTGAGTGCCTGCGGCAGTGCCGTATGAAGCTTCTCGATGCTCTTCAGGGAGTCATGGAACGTGATGATGCTGCCGTTACGAGCGTAGCGCTTTACATTGTCGAACACGTCCTCGGCTGTCGTCCATTTGGAATAGTCGCGCGTGACAAGGTCCCACATGATAATCTTGAAGTGTTTGCGCAGCCAGTAGTATTCGCTCCAGCGTATGAGACCGTGGGGCGGACGGAAGAGGTGGGCGTGAATAAGCTCATTGGCCTTGAAGGTGTTGATGACATAAGTGACCGTCCAGTGCTTGAAGGCTCCCAGATGGTTGAAGGTGTGGTTACCCACCTGATGGCCTTCGGCCGTGATGCGTTCCAGCAGTTCCGGATATTTGCGAACGTTATCGCCCACCATGAAGAACGTGGCTTTCACCCCATGCTCCTTCAGCGTGTCAAGAATAAACGGCGTAGCTTCGGGAATGGGTCCGTCGTCGAAGGTCAGATAGACGGCCTTCTCTGTCGGGTCCATTCTCCAGATGGCTTTTGGGAGCAGCCATCGCAGCCACATCGTCGGTTGTTCTATGAGCATGCTTTCTTATTGCAAGTTTCCACCCAGTTCCTTATAGCGAGTCATAAGCTGGACGAGTTCCTCGGTATAGGTGCCGGCCTCATTGCTGTTGGCCGACTCCATAATCATGCTGAGATGCTGCAGTACAAAGAAGTGCAGGTAGTTCACATCGTCTGCCGAGATAACGCGTCCGCTGTTCATGTTCTGTTTGAGTACTGCTACGGAATTCTTCCAGATGGGGTTGACAAACTCCATGACTTTCAGCTCCTTTGTCCATGATGCATCCATATTGCCAGCAATGTCGGCACACTGTTCCAGCACGTAGAAGTTCACGAAGAGCTCACGTTGTGACGATACAAACCAGTTCTCGTCCTGATTGTAATAGTAGTTGATGTATTGTGACGAGCGCTTCCAGAGGTTCTGCAGGTGCAACTTGGCCATCTTCTTGTCACCAAGTTTGGCATAGCCCTGAGTCAGTTCCAACGTACCAGAGTCATAGCAGTCAGGAACATTGTAGGACGGTATCATCTTCTCGCTGTAAGCCAGCGCCTTCTTTGCTTCTGCATAACGTCCTTTCTCTATCAGTTTGTTGACGAGCTGGGCAAAGATGCGGCGATGGGTATAGCACATGCGCATGACTGTCTCGTCAAGGTAGAGCCCAGGCTTATCGAGTCCGCCAAACTTAAAGCGGTTCATAACGACGTCGTAGGTCTTGTCAACATCGAAGTTCTCGGCTCCAGCTACATTGGTGGTGAAAGGCGTGATGCGATTCACCAGGCCCTCCTGCACGAAGTTGTCACCCAGGTTCATGTAGTTGTCGGAACCCACGGTCATAGCCACATAGATGGGACGTGTCCAGTTACACTGGGCTATCATCTCAAGCATCATGAGGTCGTTCTTGTAGAGGGCACCATGCCCTTTGAGCGAGATGACCATGCGGTCAGGTATAGAGTCACCCTGCAGCATCATGCCGCTCTTGCGGACAGCCTCCTTGTCGATGGTCATATAAAGCGTGTCGGTGGGAATAACATGCAGACTGTTCTCGCCCATGATGAGCTTCATCACATTGCGTTGCTGCTCGGTAACATCACCCAGCACCCAGTATTTCAGAATGTTCTTCAGCTCGAACGGCTCTTCGCCAAACATCTCCTTCGCTTCCTGAGGATAGGTCTGGTAGAGTTCCTGGATGTAACCCTTAACCTCAGGGACAATCTGCACGTAGTCGTTGGCACGGCCAGCATACTGAATGCGAGGCCACGTAATGGGTACACTAGGTGAGTCGTAGGCCGGACGGCACATCTGGTCAATGTACCAGTCGGTCTGCAGATAGCTCAGGTTGCAGACGCGGGCGTCGGTACGCACACCCTCCACATCCTGATTGTACCAGAGCGGGAAAGTGTCGTTGTCACCGTTAGTAAAGACGATGGGGTTACCTTCTTTCTGTAGCGACATGAGATAGTTCTGTCCGAAGTCGCGACAGGTATAACGGCCTGAACGGTCATGGTCGTCCCAAGTCTGGCTAACCATCTGAATAGGGACGATGATGGAAAGCACAGAAACTACGGATGCTATGGCTACGGGGTTCACCTTCTTCAGGTAACGGCGTCCCAGCTCGTAGAGAGCTGCCACTCCCATGCCACACCAGATGGCATAGGCATAGAACGAACCTGCATAGGCATAATCTCGTTCACGCGGCTGGTTGGGCGTCTGGTTCAGGTAGATGACGATGGCCAGACCTGTCATGAAGAACAGGAAGAATACCACCCAGAACTGACGGATACCCTTCTGCTGCTTCATGAGCGACTGCCAGAAGAGTCCCAGCAGTCCAAGAATGAGGGGCAGACAATAGAAGACGTTATGTCCCTTGTTCTCTTTCAGGTTATCAGGCAGGTTGTCCTGATTGCCCAATCGCATATTGTCAAGGAACGAGATACCCGTTATCCAGTTACCATGCTCAAGCTCTCCATTACCCTGTATGTCATTCTGGCGTCCTGCGAAGTTCCACATGAAGTAACGCCAGTACATGAAGTTGCACTGATAGGTGATGAAGAACCAGATGTTGTCAATCTGCGACGGTATCTTCACCATCATTTCCTCACCACAACGGTCGTAGGGCACTTCACTACCGTCAACACCGTTCATCCACTGCTCGTAGGACTGAGCATGACCAGCATCATACATACGCGGGAACAGCATGTTCTGGGCATATTTGTACTCATCCTTGGTACGTACAATTTCGTACTGATCCTTCTCCTGTTCGGAAGCCTTCTCCTTGCGCTGATAGACAGGATCGCCCTCCTTGACCACCGGCTTGCAATAGTTGCCGTCCGTCTTCAGCTCGACTTGCGAGGTGTAGGCCTGTCCGTAGAACAGCGGACGTGAGCCGTATTGCTCGCGACCCATGTACTCACCCAGCGTGAAGAAGTCCTCAGGGGAGTTCTGATCCATGGGTGGGTTGGCAGCCGAACGGATAACGATGACGGCATAGCTGGAGTAACCGATGATCAGCATGAGCATGCAGAGCAGCGATGTGTTCTTGATGCGGGGGCTGATGAAGGGCTTGCCGGAGCGCTTGTACTGCAGGATAAAGAAGATGGCTGCGAGGACAACAAAGCCAAATAACGTAGATAGCAGGCTCCATCCCGTGAACGGTATGCCCAGCAGTCCGACAGAGAGCGTGAAAGCAATATTTTGGCGAAGCTGGCTGCGGTTGGTAAAGGTCTCATAGATGGCCCAGATGGTGGCACCAATGAGCAGTACCATATAGATAATCTCACCCGTGTTGAAGGGGCAGCCCAGTGTGTTGACAAAGAACAACTCAAACCAGCCGCCCACACGCACGATTCCTGGTACTACACCATAGAGCACGGCAGCAAGAATGACGACAGAGATTCCCAAAGCGATGAGCGAGCCTTTCAGGTCCTTCGACGCCTCCTGCTTCTGATAACGGCGATAATACCACACAAGTACAATAGCCGGCAGACAGAGCAGGTTCAGCAGGTGTACGCCTATGCTGAGACCAGTCATGTAGAAAATGAGCACCAACCAGCGGTCGGCATGAGGCTCGTCAGCATGGTCTTCCCACTTCAGGATGAGCCAGAACACCACAGCCGTGAAGGCTGAAGAATAGGCATAGACCTCACCCTCGACAGCCGAGAACCAGAAGGTGTCGCTAAACGCATAGATGAGTGCACCCACCATGCCCGACGCCTCGATGGCAATCATCTTGGCCGTCGTCAGCTCCTCCCAGCGGTCAATGAGCAACCGCCGCACCAAGTGTGTGATGGTCCAGAACAGGAACAAGATGGTGACGGCCGAGAGCAGTGCACTCATGGTGTTCACCATACGAGCAACCTGCGAGGGGTCACTTACTAACTGTGAAAACAGGTTGGCAGTAAGCATGAAGAACGGTGCCCCAGGCGGGTGTCCGACTTCGAGTTTGTAACCTGTAGAGATAAATTCCGGGCAGTCCCAGAATGATGCGGTAGGTTCAATGGTGGAGATGTAGCAGAAGGCGGCTATCAAAAATGCCAGCCAGCCTAGCGCGTTATCCACCAGTCTGAATTGTTTCATCCTTAAGTGTTTTCTTATTATTTATAAATAATGTGTGCAAAGGTACTGTAAACCGAGCAAAAAGCAAAATAAATTATGATTTATTAATTATGTTCCATTAAGGTGCCCATAAGTTGTAAACTGTGACAAATACAGTTGCAGCAGTAATCACCCAGAAAACAATGTTCGTCCAACGGGTGCTGGTCAGCGCCAGAAAGTGTCCGATGAGCGGGCTGACACATACAGTGAGCATGGGGACGTATAACGTAATATACTGGGGCTGTAGTGGCACCAGTATTACCGTTATCCATGCCATGATAGCAAAACAGTCAAACAGCATACGGACGCGAATCTTGTCCTTGTAGCGAGAACGCAGATAGTGGACGGTTCCAATGAAATTTACGAGCAGCAACAGTATGTAAAATAACATTTCGCCTGTGGTCAGCATTGTGTATTCAAAAGACAACGTTACATTGCCTAACGAACCAATGTGGTTGACAAAGGGAGTAAAGTCGCCCACCCAAAGCATGTAAGCTCCAACAAACCAATAGGGAAATAGCATTCCCAGAACAGAAGCAAAGAATGTCCGCCATGAGAGTGACTGAATCTTAAAGGCCATGAACAGCCAGAAGAGTGGTACAAAGAAAACTATCTGGACATGTACAAGGCTGGCCAGCCCTATCATGCAGAAAGCAAAGAATATGACACCTGGTGTATGGCGCCTCTGATAGGTACTGAACAGCAAAAGTAAGAACGCCACGAAACACAACATTCCAAAGGCTGCCCGTAAGGAAGCGAACAGGAAGCATCCTGCACACAAGAGCACAAGAAATGCACAGCTTACCATACGTGAGTAAATGCGGATGAGTGCATTCTGGTTGTTCAATTCCACCATCATGTAGGTTGTCGCTGTAAAACATAACAACTGCAGCCACCAATTTCCGCCAATCACTCCGGCTGCAAGCCAGACGAGTAGAGCGTAGGTAGCAGCAAAGGGTAATGCTATGCGGCTTTCTGCTACGATGTTTTGTGCGCGTTTTGCCATTTACAAGTCAGCTCCGATATCTCGACGGAAGTATTTGTCGGTAAATTGAATTTTCTGAGCCTCAGTAAAAGATTTCTGCAAGGCTTCAGCTTTGTCCTTGCCATAGGAAGAGACCGCTATGACACGGCCACCGTTGGTCACTATCTCACCGTCCTTCATCGTGGTTCCTGCATGAAAAACAATGCTGCCTTCCACCTGATTAATGCCCGTAATCGGATAGCCCTTCTTGTATGCCTCAGGATAACCGCCAGACACCAACATGACGCAGACTGCCGCACGTTCATCGAATGTTACTTGGCATTCGTTCAGATTACCTTTAGCAACACCCTCGAACATGTCAACGATATCACTCTTCAGACGAAGCATAACACTTTCCGTCTCAGGGTCTCCCATACGACAGTTATATTCAATAACCATCGGCTCACCCTTAACATTGATAAGTCCGAAGAAGATAAAGCCCTTATAGTCTATTCCCTCTTCCTTCAAACCTTCGACTGTGGGACGTATGATGCGGTCTTCCACTTTCTTCATCCACTCCTTTGTGGCGAAGGGCACAGGACTTACGCTGCCCATACCACCCGTATTCAAACCTGTATCGTGTTCGCCAATACGTTTATAGTCCTTGGCTTCTGGTAATATCTGATAGTGTTCACCGTCAGTAAGTACAAAGACCGAGCACTCTATACCGCTCAGGAATTCCTCGATAACCACGCGGCTCGAAGCGTTACCGAACATACCACCCAACATTTCCTTTAGCTCTTTCTTAGCCTCATCTAACGTGGACAGGATAAGTACTCCCTTTCCTGCGCAGAGACCGTCTGCCTTGAGGACATACGGAGCTTCCAACGTTTCCAAGAAAGCAAGTCCTTCCTGCAGATGCTCACCGTCGAACGTCTGATAGCGTGCAGTGGGAATGTTGTGGCGCTGCATGAAAGCCTTGGCAAAGTCCTTGCTGCCTTCGAGCACGGCTCCCTGCTTCGAGGGACCGATAACGGGGATGTCCTTTGTACGTTCGTCTGCCTTTAAATCGTTGTAGATGCCCTTGACCAGTGGGTCTTCTGGACCAACGACAACCATGTCTATTTGCTTCTCCACGCAGAACGTCTTGACTGCTTCAAAGTCATCGGCTTTCATCTGTACGTTTTCACCGCAGTTGCTGGTGCCTGCATTGCCTGGGGCAATATACAACTTCTCACATCTTTTGCTTTGTGCAATTTTCCACGCCAGCGCATGTTCGCGACCGCCGCTTCCTAATAGTAATATATTCATGATGCTTTTTGTTTTGCTATTATATTAATTATTATAATTTTCCTTGCTCGCCCAAATACGAGTCCTTAAAGCCGAGGAAATAGAGTACGCCATCAAGACCAATGGTGTTGATAGATTGTCTGGCATTGGCCACGACACGTGGTTTTGCATGGAAGGCGATACCGAGTCCGGCTTGTGAAATCATGGGCAGGTCATTGGCACCGTCGCCCACAGCAATGGTCTGGGCAAGGTTTACTTTCTCAACCTGTGCAATGAGTTTAAGCAACTCTGCCTTGCGATGGCCGTCAACAATCTCACCCACGTAACGACCTGTCAGTTTGCCGTTTTCATCAATCTCCAACTCATTGGCATACACATAGTCAATGCCGTAGCGGCGTTGCAGGTACTCGCCAAAGTAAGTGAATCCACCACTGAGGATAGCAATCTTGTAGCCGCAGGTCTTCAAGATAGACATCAGACGGTCCACTCCCTCGGTGATGGGCAGGTGTTCAGCAATATCCTGCATAACGCTGACATCAAGTCCTTTCAACAAGGCGACGCGACGCGTGAAGCTTTCCTTGAAGTCTATTTCGCCACGCATGGCGCTTTCTGTGATAGCTCTGACCTCAGCTCCTACCCCATTACGCTCAGCCAGTTCGTCAATACACTCGGTCTGAATGAGCGTAGAATCCATATCAAAACAGATGAGTCGGCGCATACGGCGGAACATGTCATCTCGCTGGAAGGAGAAGTCAATGCCCATCTCGCTCGATAGCTTCATGAGCTTAGACTGCATCTCCTGACGGCTTTGGGGCTCACCTCGAAGCGAGAATTGGATGCAGGCACGGGTGTGCTTGTCTAATTGCTTGATGCTCTTGCGGCCTGTGAGTCGAAGAATGCTGTCGATGTTCAGGCCCTGGTCGGCTATGATTCGTGTGGCAGCAGCTATCTGGCTGGCTTCCAACTGACGCCCCATTACCATGAGAATGTAACGGTTCTTACCCTGATGCCCCACCCAGTCTTCATACTCGTCGTCCGAGATGGGCGAGAAACCAATGTTTACACCCAACTCTGTGGCTTTGAAAAGTAACTCTTTCATTGCCAATCCGGATTTCATTTCGTCCATGCGGATGAGAATACCCAATGACAACGTAGAGTGGATATCAGCCTGGCCAATATCCAATATCTGTGCGTCGTATTTGGCCAGTATGCTCATGACCGATGCTGTCAAACCAGGGCGGTCTTGGCCTGTAATGCGTACTAATATCTGTTCTTCTTTCATTTCAAGTAGTCTTCAAAATACTGTGTGATGCGTTCATGCAGATGTACGCTGGCATGACCACGCATGTTGTGCGGCTCGCCAGGATAAGCAAAGAAGTCAGGTTGTGTACCAGCTTTGATGCAGGCATCGAGGAATGACAGACAGTGTTGTGGTACTACGGTGTCGTCATTATAGCCTGTAATGATTTGAAGCTTGCCTTTCAGATGACCAGCCATATTGATGAGGCTGGTTTTCTTGTAACCTTCAGGGTTGGTCTGTGGGGTGTCCATATAGCGTTCGCCATACATCACCTCGTACCATTTCCAGTCGATGACCGGACCGCCTGCTACGCCCACCTTGAATACCTCAGGATGGTTCACCATGAGCGTGATGGTCATGAACCCTCCGAACGACCAGCCATGAACGCCAATTCTATTCATGTCAATGTAGGGCAGCGAACGCAGGTATTCCACACCCCGCATCTGGTCCTGCATCTCAATCTGTCCTAATTGGCGGAATGTAGCTTGCTCGAAATCACGACCACGATACTGTGAGCCTCTATTGTCAAGAATAAAGGTAATATAGCCTTTTTGTGCCATGTATGTCTCCCAAGGGCGACTGGCCCAGCGGAAGGACGCCTGCACATTATTGGCGTGAGGTCCGCCATAAACATAAACAACCGTCGGGTATTTCTTTGTAGGGTCAAAGTCTGCAGGTTTTACCATTCGCCAATAAAGGTCGGTGACGCCATCGGCAGCTTTTATACAGCCATTTTCGTAAGTAGGAATCTGGAAGCCCTCTGTTTTCCAAGGGTCTTCTGCTGTCAGCAGGTTGGATGTCTTGGGCTTGAGATTAGAAATATCAATGACATCAATACAACGGGGTACGTCCGGCTCTGTATAATTGTCACAAATACGACAACCAGTGGCAGAAAGGGTGCCGTTATGCGTACCGCGACCATTGTCAAGCAGTGTCATACGTCCGTTCTTGACATTGACGGCATATAGGTTATGACAGAGAGGGTGTTCACGATTTGCCTTAATGATAATGGCCTTCTCTTTCGTATTGAAGCCTAATATGTCCATAACGACAAATTGTCCCCGTGTTAGTTGACGTAGCATTTCCCCATCCTTATTATATAGGTATAGGTGATTATAACCGTCTCGCTGACTTTGCATCACGAACTTATCAGAATCCCACGGAAGGAATTGTATGGGGTGCAGCGGCTCTACATATTTTTCTGATGTTTCCCGATAGAGCTCAGCCTTACGCTCGCCTGTCGCTGCATCATAACTTACCAGACGGCAGTCATTCTGGTCACGGTTAAGCTCAAACATGTAGATAGTCGCATTATCTGGGCTCCAGGCAATGTTGGTAAAATAGATAGGAAGATTGTCTGAGTTCTCATTTACAGTCAGAGAGCCTTGGGGAGTTTTAAGATAAACAATCTTCCCTGTCTGTACATTAAAAACACCTACGGTAACCCTATGACTGCTCTCACCAGCCATGGGGTATTTGTCGGGCTCGTATTCCGCTGTACGATGGAAAATATCTACTTGCGGATAATCGGTCACCATGGATTGGTCCATACGATAAAATGCCAAATGCTGGCCGTCTGGACTCCAAAATGTTCCCTTATCAATTCCAAATTCGTTACGATGCACACTCTGTCCATAGACAATCTCACGACTTCCATCCGTGGTCAGCTGGTGCTCCTCATTGTCGGCAGTACGCACATAGAGTTGATAATCTTTGACATAGGCAACAGCACGTGAGGCTTTGTTCCAGTCACTGTGTTGCTCGCCTTTTGCATCTTGCTTCCAGGCAATCTGTTTCTTCTCAAAATCAAAGAGCACACGTTGCTGACGATTATTAAGCAGCACAAGGGGCTGATCTGGATATGGATACTCTGCAGAATAGGCACTATGCCAACCCCTGCCAACGTCAGACAATCGGAAGCAGGTGGTACGCTCTCCGTCAGCACTAAGTTTTCCACCCTCCTCGGCATCAAGATACATCAACTGGTCTCCCCACCACGTCGTGTAGAGGTTCTTCGGCAGCAGATTATAGTAGTTGTTGCCGCCATAGTTGAGGTCTTCAAGTGTAAAAAGCCGTTGGGCAGTCATGGGAAGCAATGATAAGGTCAGTATAAGTATTAGCAGTTTAATCTTCTTCATCGTTAAATCTCCTTCTATTCTTGTTTGACCGATTCATTTTACCTGACTGATTAGACTTCTTGAATTCCTTTCGTTCTAACGAATGGAATTTGAACGAACGAATGTCTGCTTCCTCGTTCTCTTCTTGTTCTTCCAAACGCTTTTTAAACTCCCGCTCTTTCTTGAAACGATGTTTCTCAGCCATCTGACGTTTCTCGTCTTCTGTCTTTACCGTTCCACCTTCTGAGCGGAATATCTTCATCTTACCGTCGAACATCTGGTATTTGCGGAACTCGCACTCCAATGAGCCGTTGAAAAGAGGAATCTTGATGCTGGGCTTCAGTCCTATCTGGTCAAAGCACTCCTCTCGGTAGCTCAGCACCCAAGCGTCGTTGCCAGTGAACTGGTGCTTCAGACGCTCGCCAATCATCTTGTAGGTACCAAGCAGATCGGGGGTCGAGATACGCTCACCATAGGGAGGATTGGTCACCATAATAGCCTTATTCTTGGGCTGTTGGAAGTTCTTGAAGTCTTGTTCCTCAATGGTGATGTCATTAGTCAGACCTGCAGCACGCACGTTGAGACGGGCTGTGTTTACAGCCTTGACGTCAACGTCGTAGCCGTAGATATGATGTTTAAACTCACGTTCCTCGGAATCGTCATTATAAATATCGTCAAACAATTCACGATCGAAGTCCGGCCATTTCTCGAAAGCATACTCTTTTCGGAATAGGCCTGGTGCCATGTTATGGGCAATAAGTGCAGCCTCGATGAGTAATGTGCCACTACCACACATGGGGTCGATAAAGTCAGTCTCTCCATGCCACCCCGTCATCAGGATCATACCTGCAGCCAGCACTTCATTGAGTGGGGCCTCGACAGACTCTTGGCGGTATCCTCTTCTGTGCAATGATTCTCCACTACTGTCTAAGCTGAGGGTACACTTGTCTTCAGCCACATGTATGTTCAGCCGGATATCAGGGTTGGCCACACTAATATTCGGACGTTTGCCCGTCTGTTCGCGGAACTGGTCAACAATGGCATCCTTCACCTTATACGAGACAAACTTCGAGTGACGGAACTCATCGCTGAACACGACAGAATCGACAGCAAAGGTTTTGTCTGTCCCAAGATACTTCGTCCAATCCATCTTCTTCACCTCATTATACACGTCATCGGCCGAGCGTGCCTTGAAGTGTTTAATAGGCTTGAGAATACGGATAGCAGTGTGTAATTGGAAATTTGCGCGATACATGAGTTCCTTATCGCCCGTAAACGACACCATGCGTCGTCCGATTTGTACATCGTTGGCCCCCAACTGGATTAACTCTTTGGCCAAAACGGGCTCTAAGCCCATAAAAGTTTTGGCAATCAGTTCGAAATTCTGTTCCATTATCTTATAAAATATGTTGCAAAGGTAACGTAAAATACTCAAAAAGCAAAATAAAACACGTTTAATTTCGTCGTTCCAAATAAAATTCGTAATTTTGCCACAAATATAGTAGCAGAAAGACCATGCTTTTGTCATCTATTATCACATTGATGGTTTTGAACTCCGATGTTCTGACATGGGGCATTGGTATATTTGTTATTGCATCAGCAACTTTGGTCCTTTGGTATCAGCGACGGCAGTATAAGCAGCTCCAAAGGGAATTGAATGCACTTGATGTGATGGGTAAGCGTAACATCAAATATGACATGGTTCTTAAGACCATGAAACTTGCCACGTGGAAAATCAACGTTGCCTCACAGGAAGTCACCTTCGACAGTGACTATCGTGAGTTTCCTGATTACATTAATTCCAAGGAAATGTCTACGCAGGACTTCTACAAACGCATTGCCCCCGAAGACCGTGATCGTATTCACCAATCCATGGTTGATTTATATGAAGGACGTAGAGATGAGTATTCCGCCAGATATCGGATATGCCCGTTTGGCTTAGATCACTATATCTGGGAAGAGTCTTTCTGTATGGTTTCTGAACGGAACGAGTTGGGAGATCCAACTACTATTGTGGGGACGTCCATGTGCATTGAGAAACAAAAGAAAATTGAGGAAGAGCTTATCAGCGCTCGCAATAAGGCTGAAGAGAGCGAACGTCTGAAATCCGCCTTTTTGGCTAACATCAGCCATGAAATTCGCACACCACTCAATGCCATTGTCGGTTTCAGCGATATTTTACCGATGGTAAATGAACAAGAGGAACGTGAGCAATTAATATCATTAATACAGGAGAATAATCATAAACTCTTGCATATGATTGATGACCTTGTCAATTTCTCTAAGATGGAGGCTGGCGTCAAACCTGCAGTAATAGAGGATTTTAATCTCAACATATTACTAAAGGAAATTGCAGAAAGCAGCCAACAACAATATGGGAAACCCCATATTGAAGTCAAGCTGGCGCTAAGTAATGATACTTTCATGTTGCATAGTGATCGTAAGCGAGTCGGGAAAATTCTGGATCAGTACATGCAAAATGCATTAAAGTTCACGGATAAAGGTAGCGTAACCATTGGATACGACCTCTTATCGAAAGAAAACGAGATACAAATCTGGGTTCAAGATACAGGCAAAGGTATTCCAGCAGATAAATGTAGTCAGATTTTCGAACAGTTTGTCAAACTGGACGACTTCATCCCTGGAACAGGACTTGGTCTTCCAATATGTCGCCTGATGGCACGAAGCATCAATGGCTCAGTGGGTGTGGACTCTCAAGACGGTGTGGGTTCTAAGTTCTGGGTAAAACTTCCATTGTAAATATCTCTGACAGACGTGCAACAAGTTTCTATTACAGCCATACGCCGGGCATCAAGATTCTCTCCTCATTCTGTAGAGCAAGATGCAGCTATCTTGGAGGCTGTATGCCGACAACTTCAAATGAACGGCTGCATTATTCATGAATATGATGAAGACGAGATAAACAGTTTAGGCACGTCACAGGTTTTCTTGACGATGGGTCGCAGTACGCGTTTGCTCGATTTGTTGTCTGTTCCTGAAAGTGACGGAGCTATAGTGATAAATTCCACAGCTGGCATCCGTCTTTGCTGTCATCGGTCTAAACTGGAGATGACGCTACGGCAAGCTAAGGTCACGCTGCCAGAAGACGGTCAAAAGTCGGAGGCATGCTGGCTAAAACGTGGTGACGCACCCGCTCAAACAGCTGACGATGTCATCTTTGTTACAAACACGGACGAACTGGAAAGAAAGAAACAACAATTCCTGCAACGCGGCATCAGCGATATCGTTGTTAGTCCTCATGTAGAGGGCGACCTGATCAAGTTCTACGGAGTGGCAGGAACATCCTTCTTCCGTGTCTTTTATCCAGGTGATGACATGCACAGCAAATTTGGCAACGAGTTGCATAACGGACGCCCCCAGCATTATAAATATTCTATAGACAAACTGCACTCTATGGCAGAATTGGCAGCACAAGCCGTAGGTATTATCATCTATGGCGGCGATGCTGTGGTACGCAGGGATGGTAGTTTCTGTATGATAGATTTCAACGACTGGCCTAGTTTTTCACGTTGCAGAGAGGAGGCCGCTTTGGCAATAGCCTGTCGAATCAAAGAATTAATAGTCAAACGATGAACAGAAACGCTCCCATAAAAGGATTCCTATTTGACTATGGCGGCACACTTGATACGGGTGGCTGCCATTGGGGAAAGATGCTGTGGCATGCCTATTTGCGTGCAGGCGTCCCTATCTCTGAGCAGCAGTTTATTGAAGCCTATATCCATACAGAACGCATGCTTGGCAAGAATGCCATTGTACAGCACAATGATACATTTCGCGAGACATTATCAAAGAAGATACGGCTACAATTAGATTACCTGAAAAGTACAGAATCATATCATTCTGTCATTCTTGATGACCTATACCTACAGGTTAGATTGCAGACATCCCACAGTCGTGAAGTGCTACACCAGTTAAAGGAACATTTTTCTCTGGCACTTGTTAGCAACTTCTATGGAAACATGGAAACGGTTTTGCATGAGTTTGGCTTTGATGACATCTTCCTGCACGTCATTGAATCTGCAGTGGTTGGCATTCGTAAGCCAGACCCACGTATCTTCCTAATGGGAGTTGAGAAACTGGGATTGGCTCCTGAAAATGTTGCCGTAGTTGGTGACAGCATAAAAAAAGATATGATTCCTGCACAACAAACAGGCTGTCAAACCGTTTGGTTAAAAGGAGAGAGCTGGATGGATGAGTCCCAGGACGAGTCTGTTCCAGATTACATAATAACAGATATAAATGACGTAATAAATATAATCGAATGAAACATAATGGTTTAAAGCCTGCGGAAGGCAGACTAGGAATATTAATCGTAGGCTGTGGAGCTGTTGCTACCACGTTTATGACAGGAGTGCTGATGGCGCGTAAAGGTTTGGCAAAACCTATCGGCTCTGTAACGCAATACGGAAAAATCCGTGTCGGACGTGGTGAAGCCAAACAGTATTTGCCTGTTTCTGATATCGTACCCTTGGCAAAACTGGACGACATCGTATTTGGCACATGGGATGTATATCCGCAGAATGCTTTTCAGGCAGCTATGTATGCTGAGGTCCTGGAAGAGAAGGACATCATTCCTGTGAAAGATGAGTTGCAGCAAATCATCCCGATGCCGGCAGCTTTCGACAAGAACTATGCCAAGCGTCTGGATGGCGATAATGTAAAAAATTGTCAGACCCGCTGGCAGATGGTGGAGTCGCTGCGTCAGGATATTCGAGATTTCAAGGCGAAGAACGGTTGTTCACGCATTGTTGTCCTTTGGGCTGCATCAACGGAAATATATGTTCCTGTGAATGAGAAAGTACACTACCAGTTGTCTGATCTTGAGGCAGCCATGAAAGCTGATGACCGTGAACATATAGCACCCTCCATGTGTTATGCCTATGCAGCACTGAGCGAAGGGGCTCCGTTTATCATGGGCGCTCCCAACACTACCGTCGATATTCCTGCCATGTGGCAGTTGGCAGAGCAGACCCGAATGCCTATTGCCGGTAAGGATTTCAAGACTGGACAGACGCTGGTGAAGTCAGGCTTTGCCCCCATTATCGATGTGCGTAACTTGGGACTTAGCGGATGGTTCTCTACGAATATTCTTGGCAACCGTGACGGTCTGGTGCTTGATGAACCAGAGAACTTCCGAACCAAGGAGGTGTCAAAGCTCTCGACGCTGGAGACCATCCTGAAGCCAGACGAACAGCCGGACCTCTATCAGGACTATTACCATAAGGTACGCATCAATTACTATCCGCCTCGCAATGACAATAAGGAGGGCTGGGACAACATTGACATCTTCGGCTGGATGAACTATCCCATGCAGATAAAAATCAATTTCCTTTGCCGTGACTCCATTCTGGCTGCCCCCCTGTGTCTTGACCTCTGCCTGTTGTCTGATCTGGCTGCACGTTCCGGACGATATGGCATTCAGCGCTTCCTGAGTTTCTTCCTCAAGAGCCCAATGCATGACTACACGCAGGGCGAAGAGGCGGTAAACAACCTCTATCAGCAATACACGATGCTGAAAAATGCTATCCGTGAGATGGGAGGTTTTGAGGCAGATGAAGAAATAGATTAAAACGGTTGCAACTTTTCACTTCGTTTTTTCGTCTAACAGACAAAGACCAAACAAAAAGAAGATGAAAAAGACCATTTTACTATTATCCATCGCCGTGGCCATGCTCACGTCGTGCATCAGCATCCAAGAAGTGAAGAGTAACAAACCCATCAAGAGCGAGAAGCGCCCAACAGCCCCCTTCGAGCGTGTCCGTCTGATTGGTTCACCTACCGTCTATTATGCACAGACAGATTCCGCTTCCATCCGTGTCGAGGCACCTGAGGACATTCTGGAATATGTGATGACTGAGATTAAGGACAGCTGTCTGACTATCAAGATAGACGACCAGGCCAAGAACATCATCAAGAACCTGAGTTTTATTCAGGGAGACGATGTTAATATTTACGTCACCTCCCCTGACCTTGTAGAGGTATTACTGGCCGGCTCTGGTGACATCAAGAGCGAAAGGCATGTAGATACAGATAACCTACGCATCGAATTGAAAGGCTCTGGAGACATCTACTTCGCCGACATCATTTGTGATCACATCACTACGCTTCTCGTCGGCTCCGGAGATATCAACATCGACAAGGTCACAGCCGCATCGTCTTCCCTCGAACTGGTTGGCAGTGGCGACTTGAAGATTACTCATGAGGGAGTAGCTCGCACGGATATCTTATTGAAGGGTTCTGGCGACATCAAGTCAATCATGCATCGTTGCGGCGACGTGGTTAGTGACTTGCGTGGTTCTGGCGACATCACCCTCTCTGGCGATGTACGTTCCATCAAGCAAAACGTGCTAGGCAGCGGTGATTATCACACGTCACAGTTAGTAATCAGAGAATAACATGAAATTTGCGGTCATTGCAGCAGGCGAAGGTTCACGGTTGGCTGCCGAAGGAATCAGTTTGCCGAAGCCGTTGGTAAAGGTCAACGGCGAACCGCTCATTGACCGTCTCATCCGCATCTTTATGGAGAATGATGCCGATGAGATTGTTGTTATATGTAATGACCATACTCCACTGGTCAAGGAGCATCTTGTCTCTTACCTCTTACCTCTTACCTCTTACCTCTTGAAAATCGTCGTCAAAAGCACCCCCAGCTCCATGCATAGCTTCTTTGAAATCAGCCATTTGCTGACGGGCGGCCCCTTTATCCTGACTACCGTTGATACTGTTTTCCGCGAAGAGGAATTCGCGCAGTACGTCCAAGCCTTCCGACATTGTGAGGCAGACGGCCTTATGGGGGTCACTTCCTATATTGACGATGAAAGTCCACTTTATGTGGAGACCACTCCAGACATGAGTATCACGGCTTTTCTCGACACCCCGCCCCACTTGTCTCTAACCACTAACCTCTCACCTCTAACCACTTATATCTCCGCCGGCATCTATGGTCTGCACGGGAATGCCCTTCTCACGCTTGACCGTTGCATACAGCGCCAAGAAAGTCGCATGCGCAACTTCCAGCGGGCTTTGCTTGCTGACGGGCTCCAGTTGCAAGCATATCCTTTCAGTAAAGTATTCGATATTGACCATGCATCAGACATCAGAAAAGCAGAACAGTTCCTTTAGGCAGATGCTCCGTGTGTCCTTCAAGTCCGACGACACCGAAGAATGGCTTGACGTACATTTCACCCGTCCCATTGGCCTTGTTTTCGCCCTTGGCTGGATGAAACTTGGTGTGCATCCCAACGTTGTCACCATCCTCTCCATCTTTCTTGGCATGGGTGCAGGCTACATGTTCTACTTCACCGACCTGCTACATAACCTTCTGGGAGTTGCACTGCTGATGTTGGCCAACTTCTGTGACTCCACGGACGGACAGATGGCCCGTCTGACAGGGAAGAAAACACTCATTGGTCGTATGCTTGACGGCTTCTCGGGCGATGTATGGTTCTTCTGCATCTATCTGGCTGTCCTGCTGCGTGTAGGACGTATGTGGGAACCCACATTGGGCTTGTGGGCCTATGCAGTATCTTTCGCGCTTTGTGCCGTAGCCTCTCTGCTCTGCCATTCACCTCAGAGTTCCTTGGCCGATTATTATCGTCAGATACATCTTTATTTCCTTTTAGGCAAGGAAGGAAGTGAGCTTGACAATTACGAAAGCCAGCGCCAGATATACGAGAGCCTGCCACGCAGCCAATGGCTTTCGCGTATCTTCTATTACAACTATGCCAACTACTGTCGTTCGCAGGAACGCCGAACGCCCATGTTTCAGCGTTTCTTCCGAGAAGTGAAGGCCCGCTATCCCCATGCCGAGGACATGCCTCAGCAGCTGCGCGACGACTTCCGACGGGGTTCCCTGCCCCTCATGAAATACACCAACCTGCTGACGTTCAACACGCGCGCAATACTTATATATATTACCTGCCTGCTGAACGTCCCATACATTTGGCCTCTTCTTGAGATCACCGTCTATTCGCTCCTCTACTGGCACATGCACCGCCAGCACGAAGCCCTTTGCCGTAAGCTCATGAAATAGGAAGGTTACATACCGACTTACGCCCCGTTACTCGGTATGTAAGCAGTTGTTACTCGCCATGTAAAGGCCCTTTACTCGGTAGGTAATACATACAGATACAGTAAATACAGTAA
>CAMVQS010000054.1 GCA_947169685.1 uncultured Prevotella sp.
CACCCATCGTGTAGTGGATAGCGGGATAGATCATCATCGGCTTGTAGTACTTCACGCCGTTGATCTCGTTGGCCAGGTCGCCAGGGAACACGTCAGTAATCTCCTCGTACATCTCGAAGAGGTTGCCATAGCGCTGCATGATGATATCCAGACCCAGACGGTTGATAGACTCAGAGAAGTCGAGGAACACGGCCAGACCCGTATTGTTCACGCCGAAGCCCTTGTCGCAACGCTCCTTGGCGGCACGAGAGGCAACGTCACGAGGCACGAGGTTACCGAAGGCAGGATAACGGCGCTCCAGATAGTAGTCGCGATCCTCCTCGGGAATCTCCCAACCCTGCTTGGTACCAGCCTGCAGAGCCTTGGCATCCTCAATCTTCTTGGGAACCCAGATACGACCGTCGTTACGCAGCGACTCAGACATCAGCGTCAGCTTAGACTGCTTGTCGCCATGAACGGGGATACAAGTGGGGTGAATCTGAACGTAAGAGGGATTTGCAAAGTAAGCACCCTTGCGATAGCACTGAACAGCAGCGGTGCAGTTGCAGCCCATAGCGTTGGTAGAGAGGAAATAGGTGTTTCCGTAGCCGCCAGTAGCGATGACAACGGCGTTGGCGCTGAAACGCTCCAGCTCACCGGTCACCAGGTTCTTGGCGATGATACCACGGGCACGACCATCGACGATGACCACATCTTCCATCTCGTAACGGGTGTAGAGCTTTACCTTGCCGGCCTTTACCTGACAGCTCAGCGAGCTATAGGCACCCAGCAGCAGCTGCTGACCCGTCTGACCCTTGGCATAGAATGTACGGCTTACCTGAGCGCCACCGAACGAACGGTTGGCCAGCATGCCACCATACTCACGAGCGAAGGGAACACCCTGAGCCACGCACTGGTCGATGATATTGTTGCTGACCTCAGCCAGACGATAGACGTTAGCCTCACGGGCACGATAGTCACCACCCTTTACGGTGTCGTAGAACAGACGATAGACAGAGTCACCATCGTTCTGATAGCACTTGGCAGCGTTGATACCACCCTGAGCAGCGATAGAGTGAGCGCGACGGGGAGAGTCCTGAATACACAGGTTAATCACATTGAAGCCCATCTCGCCGAGCGAGGCAGCAGCCGATGCGCCAGCCAGACCCGTACCAACCACGATTACATCCAACTTCAGCTTGTTCTTCGGGTTGACGAGACGCTGATGAGCCTTATATTCCTTCCATTTCTCGGCCACTGGGCCTGCAGGAATCTTTGAATCTAATACTTTTGCCATAATCTTATTTACGATTTACGGATTTACAATTTACGATTTATTAGCAGCAGCTACCCGTGCAAAGTGAAGGAGCACAGCCAATAGCAAAAGCCACAATAACTACCAGAAAGCCCAGTGCGAGCAGCGTAACGTAGATGTTACCAATCACACGCCAACGGCAGAACCATACCTTACCACTAACACCCAGCGTCTGCATAGCTGACCAGAAACCGTGAGTGAGGTGGAACCACAGAGCCACAATCCAAACAACATAGAGCACAGCATAGACAGGGTTAGCGAACGTAACCTTGATGAGCTCGAAACCGTCCGTAGGCGGAATAGCCGTAGCAATATGGAACAACTCGGCAAACATCATGTTGTACCAGAAGTTGAACAAGTGAAGCAACAAGCCAAGGCAAACGATAATACCCAGGACAAGCATGTTCTGCGATGCCCATTCTACCTTTGCGGGCTTGTCAGTAACTGCGTAACGCTCCGAACCGCGGGCACGACGATTCTGTGCCGTAAGGATGAAAGCGTAAACAATGTGAACCACAGCAAGTGCGGCCAGGCCGAGCGTTGCTACAACGGCATACCAATTGGCGCCAAGCAACTCACAAATCATGTTGTATGCCTCACCGGAAATCAGCGCAACAATGTTCATGGCACAATGGAATGTGAGGAACAAAATCAGCGCGATACCCGTTACGGACATCACAACCTTTCGACCAACAGATGAATTAAATAACCACATAATTGATTGAAATTTAAATATTTAAATTATTAATAATGATTTTCGTAGTACCTTTTGCTGCCTCTCGGCATCAGAAACGAATACTCAATAATAAGTACGCTCACGCGTGTTTTAGGCTACAAAATTACTATAAAATAATGAAACTTCAAAGGCTTTTGGCGAGAATTTAGCTTGAAAATCCATTATTTATACAAAATCAAAAGGATAATTGTGTCGTAATTGCAAAACTTTTTGTATTTTTGCAGGGCATAACAAACTAAAGATATGAAAGAAATCAAACGTATTGTTCTTACTGGCGGCCCCTGTGCGGGAAAGACTACTGCCCTCGTCAAGATTATCGATTATTTTTCAAGCCGAGGCTATAAGGTTTTTACCATTCCTGAAGTTCCGACACTCTATAGTTTGGGTGGATGGAGCTATTTGACGCCAAACAAGGATCTCTATTATGAAGGTGAGCGTGCCATCCTGGAAACACAACTGGCACTGGAAGACTCCTTCATGAGATTAGCAGAGACCTGCCAGAAGCCCGTACTCATTGTCTGCGACCGTGGAACGCTGGATATATCAGCTTATATCTCGCCAGAGATGTGGAACGATATCACAGCCAAAGCCGGCACAGACACCAACGCGCTGCGCAACCGCTATGACGCCGTGCTCCACTTGGTAAGCGCTGCCGACGGAGCAGAACAATACTATACGACTGCCACCAATGCAGCCCGCTACGAACAGATGAACGAAGAGGGACTCCGCATAGCCCGCGAGCTGGACAAGAAGGTCATCAAGGCTTGGACGGGACACCCTCATCTGCGTGTCATCAACAACAACGATGACTTTAACGCCAAACTGAATCGCGTGCTGAAAGAGATTGCCCACGTTATCGGGGTACCACAGCCCATTGAGGAAGAGCGTAAATACATTGTGGAGATTATCGGCGAACTACCAGAATGTACTGAAAGCATCATTACTCAGACCTATCTGGTAGGTGACCCTGGTGCTGAGATTCGTCTGCGCCGTAGGGAATGGGCTGGTAAATCTGCCAATATACTTACCACAAAAACCAAGGTATCACAAACAGAAGAGCTCGTCACCGAACGTCAGATTGCCAATAACCTGTATGAAAGCATGCTGCAGCAGGCAGACCCCTACCGTCATACCATTCATAAACTGCGTAAGAGCTTCATCTGGAAGGGACAATATTTCGAACTTGACTCCTATCAGGGAGCATTAGACGGTCTCGTTATCTTAGAGACAAAGGGCATACGCTGTCACGAGGACGTGAAGTTCCCACCATTCCTACGTGTGATTAAAGACATTACAGGCAACAAAGATTACTATAACTACACGTTAGCACTAAGAAACTAAGAGATGGCAACACATAACGATTTGGGACGTTGGGGTGAAGACATCGCCGCTGATTACCTGCAACATAAAGGATATACCCTGTTAGAGCGTGACTGGAAATCGGGACATCGGGACTTGGACATTATTGCGCAAGATGGTTGCTTTGTGGTTTTCGTAGAAGTCAAGACTCGTCAAAACCGGATGTTTACCGATCCTGAGCTGGCTGTCAACTACCAAAAGATACGAAATCTCAGACAGGCAGCCAACCATTACATCAAATATCGACGCATCAACCTGGATGTCCGTTTCGATATTGTCACCATTATAGGAACTATTGGAAGCACACCTGAGATAGAACACATAGAAGATGCCTTCTGAGTGATAAACTTTTTATGAGATGATACAGAAATACGACATATTGGTCATTGGAGGAGGACATGCCGGTTGTGAGGCAGCAACCGCAGCAGCCAACATGGGAGCAAAAACATGTCTGGTCACCATGGACATGAACAAGATTGCACAGATGTCGTGTAATCCTGCTGTCGGCGGAATTGCCAAAGGCCAGATTGTACGCGAGATTGATGCGCTGGGTGGACAGATGGCACTTGTTACTGACGCTACTGCCATTCAGTTCCGCATGCTGAATCGTGGTAAGGGACCAGCTGTATGGTCTCCCCGTGCCCAATGTGACCGTGGCAAGTTTATTTGGGAATGGCGACGCATGCTCGATGAAACAGAGAATCTGGATGTATGGCAAGACCAGGCTGACGAGTTGCTCGTAGAACACGAAGAAGTCATAGGTGTTCGCACCATCTGGGGTGCAGAACTCAGAGCCAAGGCTGTCATCATCACGGCAGGTACATTTCTCAACGGCTTATTACATATAGGCAGGAAGATGGTTGCAGGTGGACGTATTGCAGAACCTGCTGTCCCCCATTTCACCGAAAGCATTACTCGTCACGGAATCCGTTCCGCCCGCATGAAGACAGGAACTCCCGTTCGCATAGACAAACGCAGCGTACATTTTGAGGATATGGAGATTCAAGATGGTGAAAATGACTTCCATCAGTTTAGCTTCATTGGGGAGCATCGACAGCTGAAACAACTGCCTTGTTGGATGTGCTACACCAACCCGGAAGTACATGAGACATTACGCTCCGGACTGGCAGACTCCCCGCTCTACAACGGACAGATTCAGTCCATTGGTCCCCGTTATTGTCCAAGCATAGAAACAAAACTCGTAACCTTTCCAGACAAGGATCAACACCTGCTATTCCTGGAACCAGAGGGCGAAACGACCAACGAGATGTACTTAAACGGCTTTTCGTCAAGTCTTCCTATGGACGTCCAGATAGCTGCCCTCAGGAAAATACCAGGACTGCGAGATGCGAAGGTCTATCGTCCTGGCTATGCCATAGAATATGACTTCTTCGACCCAACACAACTGAAACATTCGCTGGAATCGAAGATTATCAAAGGACTATTCCTTGCCGGACAGGTGAACGGAACAACGGGCTACGAGGAAGCTGGAGGACAGGGTACGGTGGCAGGCATCAACGCTGCGCTCTACTGTGGGAATAGCGAACCGTTTATTATGCATCGCGATGAAAGCTATATTGGCGTACTTATTGATGACTTGGTTACCAAAGGAGTAGATGAGCCATACCGCATGTTCACTTCCAGAGCGGAATATCGTATTCTGCTAAGACAGGACGATGCCGACGCTCGCTTGACGGAAAAGGCTTACAACCTAGGTCTCGCCAAACGCGACCGCTATGATATATGGAAAGAGAAACAGAAGTATATCGAAGAAATCGAAGACTTCTGCAACAAAACCTCGATTAAGGCTAAAGACATTAACAGTGGACTGGAACACTTAGGAACCACTCCTCTTGAACGTGGATGTAAACTCGTAGATTTAGTAAGCCGTCCACAACTATCATTGAAGAACCTGAGCGAGATTATACCAGGACTCAAGGAAATGCTAAACCGTCCAAAACATCGAAAGGAAGAAATAACAGAGGCTGCCGAAATTCGCATGAAATACAAAGGCTACATTGAACGCGAGCGGATGGTTGCAGACAAAATGCATCGACTAGAAAACATCCGCATCAAGGGACACTTCAACTACACAGAGATGAACTCTCTCTCTACAGAAGCGCGACAAAAACTAACAACCATCAATCCTGAAACGTTGGCTCAAGCAAGCCGAATTCCTGGAGTATCTCCAAGCGATATTAACGTTTTACTCGTATTAATGGGGAGATAAATAACGATCTGACTATTCGATATATTAAAAAGGTTTCACGTGAAACAACTAATAACATATAAACAAATAAAGAGTATGAACAACAAGGTTTTAATGGAAAATCTGCGATGTATTCCTGATTTTCCGAAGAAAGGAATCAACTTCCGTGATGTCACCACTTTGTACAAGAACGCAGAATGCATGCAAATCATGCTTGATGAAATGTATGAATTATACAAAGACAAAGGCATTACGAAGATTGTTGGTGTTGAAAGTCGCGGATTTGTGATGGCAGCAGCATTGGCCGGACGACTAAAGGCCGGTGTTGTATTAGCACGTAAACCCGGAAAGTTGCCAGCGACTGTTATCAAAGAATCGTTTTCTAAAGAATATGGTGTTGACACAGTAGAAATGCACATAGACTCCATCACCCCCGAGGACATCGTTTTAATTCATGACGACTTACTGGCAACAGGTGGAACTGCCAAAGCCACCTACAAACTAGTAAAACATTTCAACCCCAAACAAATATACATGAACTTTATCATTGAAATCACGGACGAAGGTCTGCATGGTCGCGATGAGTTTGACGGCCTGGTAGATGTTACAACTTTAATGATCGTATAAAGTTTCACGTGAAACACATGACAAAGGAAGAGAACGAGGCACGATTAGAGAAACTTAAGGGTATTGTAAGAGCTTTGCCCGAGAAACCAGGAAGCTATCAGTATTATGATGCTGATGGAACTATTATCTATGTAGGTAAAGCCAAGAACCTGAAAGCTCGTGTCTCGTCCTATTTTCACACAGAAGTAGATCGTTTTAAAACCAAGGTTTTGGTTTCGAAGATATGGGATATCAGCTATACTGTTGTCAACACGGAAGAAGACGCGTTGTTGCTTGAAAACGAACTGATCAAAAAGTACAATCCGCGATACAATGTACTTCTAAAAGACGGCAAAACCTACCCCAGCATCTGTGTGAGTAACGAGTTGCTTCCGCGCATATTCAAGACGCGTACCATCAATAAAAAATGGGGAACTTATTATGGACCTTATTCGCATATTGGGTCTATGTATGCAGTACTGGACCTGATTAACACGCTTTATCACCCGCGAACTTGTCGTCAACCCATCACACAAGAGGGTATCCATCAAGGAAAGTACCAGCTTTGTCTGGAATATCACATCAAGAATTGCAAAGGGCCATGTGTAGCAAAACAAACCATCGAAGACTACAGGAAAAACATTGAACAGGCGCGCGAAATACTCAAAGGAAATACGCGACAAGTACTGCAAATGTTGCGATCAGAGATGGAAAAACTGGCTTCCGATTTGCGTTTTGAAGAAGCTGAAGAAGTAAAGCAAAAATACCTTTTGATAGACTCCTTTGTTTCAAAAAGTGAGGTGGTTTCGCATACTATCAACAACGTTGATGTATTTACGATAACCAACGATGAACGTACAGCTTTTATCAACTTTCTCCATGTGTCAAACGGAGCCATCAACCAGTCTTTCACATTTGAATATAAGAAGCGGTTAGACGAAAATCCAGAAGAGCTTTTACAACTGGCTATCGTTGAAATGAGAGAGCGTTTCAAGAGTCAGGCTAAGGAAATTATAGTGCCTCAAGAGCTCAATATTAACTTGGACGGAGTTACTGTTACAGTACCTCAGCGAGGAGACAAAAAGACCCTGCTTGAACTGTCTGAAATGAATGGAAAACAATATAAGTTCGACCGTCTGAAACAGGCAGAGAAACTGAATCCAGAACAGAAACAAGTACGACTGATGAAGGAGTTGCAAGAGAAGTTGCGACTGACTAAATTACCTTATCAGATAGAATGCTTTGACAACTCTAACATCTCTGGCACTGATGCTGTGGCAGGATGTGTGGTATTCAAAGGATTGAAACCCTCTAAGAAAGACTACAAACGTTACAACATCAAAACTGTGGAAGGACCCGACGACTATGCTTCTATGCAGGAGGTCGTACGTCGTCGATATAGCAGGATGCTGGAAGAAGGAACACCTCTACCCGACCTCATTATTACGGATGGCGGAAAAGGACAAATGGAGGTTGTTCGTGAGGTAATCCAGGACGAACTGAACATAGACATTCCGATTGCAGGTCTGGCCAAGGACAATCATCATCGTACTAACGAACTGCTCTATGGCTTCCCTCCTATTACGATAGGATTAAAAACCGATTCGGAACTGTTCCATGTACTTACACGTATCCAGGACGAAGTACATCGCTATGCCATTACTTTTCACAGGGACAAACGTTCTAAGCATCAGTTACACAGCGAATTAGACGAAATCAAGGGTGTTGGTCCAAAGAGCAAGGAGGCACTTATTAAACACTTCAAGAGTGTCAAACGAATCAAAGAAGCTGATATTCAGGAAATAGCATCGGTTATTGGTGAGTCGAAAGCCAATATCCTTGTCAACTATTTCAGAGAACAGCCATAACAAACCAAAAAGACAAATTACATACAAATATTTGGAGGTTATTGAAATAATTTGTATCTTTGCAACATGAGAATCGTCATACAGCGTGTGCAACAAGCCAGTGTAACCATCGAAGGCCAGGTGCATTCTAGCATCAGACAAGGTTTTCTTATTCTGGTAGGCATATGCAATGACGACACATCAGAGGATGTTGACTGGCTGGTTCATAAAATTATCGGACTGCGCGTATTCGATGATGAAAACCATGTAATGAATAAAAGCATCATGGACATCAATGGCGAAATCTTAGTGATATCGCAATTCACGCTGTTTGCCAGTTATAAGAAGGGGAACCGTCCATCGTGGTTTCGAGCTGGTTCGCACGAACATTCCATCCCACTTTATGAAACTTTTTGTCACCAATTAAGTGAGGAACTGGGCAAGCCTGTCGGCACAGGTGTGTTTGGAGCAGATATGAAAGTATCACTACTGAATGACGGTCCTGTTACCATTTGTATGGACACTAAAAACAAGGAATGAACAATGACCATCAAAGAAGCGCAACAACTGGTGGACCAGTGGATAAAAGAGTATGGTGTACGCTACTTCAGTGAACTGACCAACATGGCCGTACTGACGGAAGAAGTAGGTGAACTGGCACGCGTAATGGCTCGTAAATATGGTGATCAGAGTTTCAAGGCCGGTGAGCGTGACAACCTAGGCGAGGAAATGGCTGATGTGCTCTGGGTTTTGCTGTGTCTGGCTAACCAGACTGGCGTGGATTTGACGGTAGAACTGGAAAAAAGTATCGAGAAAAAAACACGACGAGACTCGCTACGACATATAGAAAACGAGAAACTATTAGCATAAAACAATCATTTTAATTAACTTAAGGACTATGACAAATCATTGCAACTGCGGACATGAGCACAATGCTCATCCAATTAACAAGTATGAAGAGGCATTAGCAAAGTACAACTGTAACATCAGTGACGACGAAGTTAAGGCCGCTGTGAAGAAAATCATTGAAGAAAAAGTATCTCAGAACGACACTCCAGAGGTTAAAAAATTCATGTTTGGCAGCATCTGCCTGACTACATTAACTACATTGGACTCTGATGAGAGTGTGCTTAAACTGGTAGAGAAAGTTAATCAGTTCGCCAACGACTATCCCTACATGCCACACGTCGCAACCGTTGTTACCTACCCACGTTTCGCCAAACTCGTAGCAGAATCGCTCGAGGTTGAAGGAGTTATTCCTACCGTTGTCAGCGGTGCATTCCCCTCCTCTCAAGCTACGATTGAAATCAAAGTTGCTGAAACAGCTTTAGCTGTTAAGGATGGCGCAGAAAACGTTGACATCGTCATGCATGTTGGACAATTCCTAAGTGGCGACTATGAGACCGTATGTGACGAAATCAGCGAAATGAAGGCAGCTTGTGGCGATGTGCCCATGAAAGTTATCCTTGAAACAGGTGACTTGGGTTCAGCATCAAACATCAAAAAGGCTTCTATCCTGTCCATGTATGCTGGTGCTGACTACATCAAGACATCTACTGGTAAAGAGAAGATCAGCGCCACACCAGAAGCGGCTTATGTCATGTGTCAAGCAATCAAGGAATACTTCGATGAGACGGGCATTCGCGTGGGATTCAAGCCTGCTGGCGGAATCAATTCCGTAATGGATGCCCTCACCTACTACACCATCGTGAAGGAAGTCCTTGGCGAAGAGTGGCTGACCAACTATTATTTCCGCTTGGGAACCAGTCGTCTGGCCAACCTGTTGCTCAGCGAATTAGAAGGCAAGGAAGTCAAGTACTTCTAAAGTTTTCGTTCAATGACGTAATCTACATAGGCAGTCAGGGCATCCCTGATTACCTTTTCTTTTATGCTATCCTCTATATAATTTAAACACAGCTGACGATAGTCTTGCATTCGGCGTTCAGCGTAATCTATACCTCCATTCTCCTTGGTAAACTCTACCAATACAGCGATTTCATCGGCATTCACAGTACCAGCCTTTACCTTACGAGCCAAATTCAGCATAGACTCCAGATGAGTGTTATTCAATGCATAAATCAAAGGCAAAGTCAGTTTACCTTCAGCCATATCGTTACCTGTAGGCTTGCCTATTTCCTTAGACTCGTAATAATCGAAGATATCATCACGAATCTGGAAAATAATACCTAGGTTTTGACCAAAAAGCTTGGCACTTTCGACTTCCTCCGGTGAGGCGCCTGCCGACATAGCACCAATACCAGCACACGACTCAAACAACGCTGCTGTCTTCATCTTGATGACATCATAATAGACATCTTCGCTGATTGCCGTATTTTGTATATTCGAGAGTTGGAGAATCTCGCCACGGGCTAAAGTACGTCCCAACTCTGCCAGATTCTGAATAATCGTCTCATTATTGGTATAAGCAACATGCAACAAAGCCGTTGAAAGGAGATAGTCTCCCACCAAAACGGCCACTTTATTATTATAAGTAGCATTTACTGAAGCCTGACCACGACGCTCCTCACTCTCGTCCACCACATCATCATGCACCAACGAAGCAGTATGCAACAGTTCAAGACCAACAGCAGAGTGCAGCGTAGTCGGTGAAACCTGTCCATAGCTCTTCGCCAACAACAGCATCAAAATAGGTCTCATACGCTTACCACCACGTTGGCGGATATGATGAAGAACCTCTGATAAGAGTTTGTCACTGTGTGTCAAAGCATCGTTAAACAATGCTATAAAATCGTTCAAATCAGCCTCAATAGGCTGCTGAATGAGCTTCAAATAATCCATTTGCATTAAATTTTGATACAAAATTACTGAATTATCTCGTATATTGCCAAATTTTTTAGTAATTTTACGCGGAAAATAGAAATTATTATGGATAAACTATTTCTTTTAGATGCTTATGCCTTAATATATAGGGCATATTATGCGTTCATTAAAAACCCGCGAATCAACTCGAAGGGTCAGAACACATCAGCCATAATGGGCTTTGTCAATACACTCAATGAAGTGTTAAACAAGGAACACCCCACACACATTGGTGTGGCCTTCGACCCAGCCGGTCCCACCTTCCGACATGAAGCCTATCCTGAATACAAAGCACAACGAGAAGCCTGCCCGGAAGACATTAAAGCCGCTGTTCCTATTATTAAGGAAATACTGAAGGCCTACCGCATCCCAGTACTGGAGAAGCCTGGCTACGAAGCTGACGATGTCATTGGCACCTTAGCCACCCAAGCATCCCGACTCGATGGAATCGAAGTTTTCATGCTTACTCCAGACAAGGACTATGGCCAACTGGTGAAACATAACGTGTTCATGTTTCGACCGAAGTTCGGCGACAAAGGTTATGACACCATGGGACCTGAAGAGGTTATGACGAAATATGGTCTTACCACCCCACTCCAGGTTATCGACCTTCTCGGACTAATGGGTGATGCTAGCGACAACATTCCCGGTTGTCCTGGTGTTGGGGAAAAAACTGCCGTAAAACTGATAACTCAATTTGGAAGCATCGAACAGTTGCTCGAAAGAAGCAATGAACTCAAGGGGGCATTGAAGACAAAGGTTGAAGAGAATCGGAAACAAATTGAATTCTCCAAATTCCTTGCCACCATCAAGACCGATGTTCCCATCCAACTGAATCTTGACGAGCTGAAGGTTGTGGAACCCAACGAAGAAGAATTAAACAAAATATTCACCGAATTGGAGTTTAAGAGCTTCGCCAATCGAATTCTTAAAAAACCTGAAGCGGTACAAAAAACTGTAAACGCTCAGCTCGATTTATTTGCAGAATTCCCGACCAACGGACAAGAAATTTCAAATGATGCCCGTTTTTTGAGCCTAAAAACAACCCCTCACGAATACAAACTCATTGATAATGAGGACGAAATGAGAGAAATATGCTCAAAATTTTTGTCCGAGAAAATTCTCAGTCTAGACACGGAAACCACTTCAACCACCCCCATCGATGCCGAACTGGTAGGTTTGAGCTTTGCCTTCGAAGAACACAAGGCCTATTATGTTCCTGTGCCTGCCGATCGTGAAAAAGCGCAACGAGTGGTTGAGATTTTCCGCCCCGTCTATGAAAACAAGTCCATTCTGAAGGTCGGACAAAATCTGAAGTATGACCTGGAGGTACTCCGCAACTATGGCATTATGCTCAAAGGACCCATGTGGGACACCATGATTGCCCATTATCTGATTCAACCTGAACTTCGACACAACATGGATTACATGGCAGAGATCTATCTCAACTACCAGACCATCCATATTGATGAACTGATAGGAGCAAGGGGCAAGGGACAACGTTCCATGCGTGATTTGAAACCAGAGGAGGTTTATGAGTATGCCGCTGAAGATGCTGACATTACCTTACAGTTGAAAAACAAATTGGAGCCTGAACTCAAGAAGTTCGAGTGTGATGACCTGTTCTATAACCTTGAAATGCCTTTGATGCCTGTTCTTGCAGAAATGGAGATGAGCGGTGTGTGTCTTGATACCGAATCATTGAAAGAGACATCCGGCATACTGACCCGTCGCATACTGGAACTGGAACAAAGAATCTATGAACTGGCAGGCCAACAGTTTAATATTGCCTCCCCCAAGCAAGTAGGTGACATCCTCTTTGCCAAAATGCAGATTGTGGAGAAACCCAAGAAGACCAAAACCGGACAGTTTGTGACCAGCGAAGAAGTGCTTCAGACGCTGAAAGGCAAACATGAGATAGTAGGCTGTATCTTGGAACACCGTGGATTGAAGAAACTCTTAGGAACCTACATAGATGCCCTCCCCAAACTGATCAATCCTAAGACAGGACACATACACACCTCTTTCAATCAGGCAGTAACAGCTACAGGCCGACTATCGTCAAGCGATCCCAACCTGCAAAATATTCCTGTTCGTGGTGAGGATGGTAAAGAGATTCGCAAAGCCTTCATACCTGAGCCTGGCTGCCTGTTCTTCTCTGCTGACTACAGCCAGATTGAACTTCGTGTGATGGCCCATCTTTCTGGTGACGAGAACATGATTAACGTGTTCCGTGAAGGCAAAGACCTGCATGCTGCCACTGCTGCCACCATTTATAAAAAGAATATTGATGAGGTCAGTCGCGACGAACGAACCAAGTCTAAGCGGGCTAACTTTGGTATCATTTATGGCATCACGATGTTTGGCTTGGCTGAACGTTTAGAGATATCACGCGACGAGGCACGACAACTCATCGACGGCTTCTTTGAGACTTTTCCACAGGTGCACGACTACATGGAACAGGCCAAGGAACAAGCACGTGAAAAAGGTTATGTCACTACCCTATTTGGTCGTCGCCGTTACCTGCCAGACATTCGCTCTGCCAATGGTACCGTTCGTGGCTTTGCGGAACGAAATGCCATCAATGCGCCGATTCAGGGTACTGCCGCCGATATCATTAAAGTGGCGATGATACATATTTATAATAGGTTTAAGACTGAGGGCATTCGTTCGAAGATGATTCTGCAGGTACACGACGAATTGAACTTCTCTGTCTATCCTGAGGAAAAGGAACGTGTAGAAAAGATTGTGCTTGAAGAGATGCAAAATGCCTTCCAAATGAAGGTTCCTTTGGTTGCTGACAGCGGCTGGGGAACCAACTGGCTGGAAGCACATTAAGAACAAAAAGAGGCAACCCAATCGGGCTGCCTCTATTCTTTTTCAGAATCGTTGATTAATCCTGAGGTCTGGGTCCGTATTCGTTGTCACCGTCGCTGTCCTGAACATAGAAATAGATCAGTACCAAGGTACCAATACAGCAAATAAAACTGATAAGATACCACCAGCCGCTCTTACCAATGTCATGAAGACGACGAACAGAAACACCGAGCGTCGGCAACACTAATGCAATAGCAGGAACATAAGACAACAGCTGAAGAGCAGAGAAGTGGAATTCACCATCCATACCAGCCATTACTGATGCACCTGTAATCAAACCGATAATGAATGACCAAGCATAGCAAACAATGATATAGCCCAGCATGTACCACCAGAATTCTGAACGTGAAGCACGACCTTCAAAGTCACAATACTTCTTAACAATACAAGTTTGAATCGCTTCTAAAAATTGCATAATGTTTTATATTTAAATTGTTAGACAAATATTAATGGTCAGACTTGTTAATCGCAGCAAAGGTAAGCAAAATATCTGATAAAAACAAGTTTTTATTTTGTTTTTCACACGAATTGCAGTAACTTTGCACCCAGTTTATAAACATTTATATAAAAATGGCATTAAAATGTGGTATTGTAGGACTGCCTAACGTAGGTAAGTCCACCTTATTCAACTGTCTGTCGAGCGCTAAAGCACAGGCAGCCAACTTCCCTTTTTGTACGATAGAACCCAATGTGGGTGTCATCACCGTTCCTGATGAGCGCCTGACGAAGCTGGCTGAGCTCGTTCATCCAGGACGCATCGTACCTGCTACCTGCGAAATTGTTGATATTGCCGGTCTTGTGAAAGGAGCTTCCAAGGGTGAAGGACTGGGCAATAAGTTCTTGGGAAACATCCGTGAGACAGATGCAATCATTCATGTGCTGCGCTGTTTCGAAGATGAAAATATTACCCATGTTGATGGTACTATCGACCCCATCCGCGACAAGGAAATCATTGATACGGAACTGCAGCTGAAAGACTTGGAAACCATTGACAGCCGTCTGGCAAAGACAGAGAAGGCTGCAGCAGCAGGCAACAAGGACGCCAAGGTCGAAGTGACGGTACTGAAAGCCTATAAAGAGGTACTCGAACAGGGCAAGAATGCACGTATCGTGGAGTTCGAAAGCAAGGAAGAACAGGATTGCGCCCGCAACCTCTTTTTGCTGACTGCCAAACCCGTACTTTATGTCTGCAACGTTGGTGAGGCTGATGCTAAATCAGGTAACGACTTTACCAAGAAGGTTGAGGCACTTGCCAAGGAAGAAGGCGCAGAGGCGATGATTATTGCCGCCAAGACAGAAGAAGACATTGCAGAGTTAGAGTCATACGAGGACAAGCAGCTCTTCTTGGAGGAGCTAGGATTGGAGGAGAGTGGTGTCAACCGTCTCATCAAAAAAGCCTATGCCCTGTTGAATCTCGAGACCTTTATTACTGCTGGCGAAATGGAGGTGAAGGCCTGGACCTATAAAAAGGGTTGGAAGGCTCCTCAGTGTGCCGGCGTCATTCATACTGACTTCGAGAAGGGCTTTATCCGTGCTGAGGTTATCAAGTATGACGACTATATCCAGTATGGTTCTGAGGCTGCTGTCCGCGAGGCAGGTAAACTGGCTGTCGAGGGTAAGGATTACGTAGTACAGGATGGCGACATCATGCACTTCCGCTTTAACGTTTAGGAGCTATGAACATTCTCAGTTTTATCGTTTGGAACCCCAACCATACGGCCCTGCAATTCGGCTCGTTTGAGATTCGCTGGTATGCCCTGTGCTGGATGATTGGTCTGGCGTTGGCCTATTTCCTTGTCAAGCGTCTGTATAAGGAACAGAAGATCAAGGACGAACTCTTCGACCCCCTGTTTATCTACTGCTTCATCGGCATTCTGGCAGGTGCCCGTCTGGGTCATTGCATCTTCTATGAGCCACAGCTTTATCTAACCAGTTTCAAGGGCTTCTTGGAGATGCTGCTACCCATCCATTTCCTGGCTGATGGCGGTTGGAAGTTTACAGGCTATGAAGGACTGGCTTCACATGGTGGTACGTTGGGTCTCATGCTGGCCCTGTGGCTGTACGTCAAGCACTATAAACTGAGTCTGTGGCTCGTGCTTGACTTCATCGCCATTGCCACACCAACTACGGCTACATTCATCCGTTTGGGCAACCTCATGAACTCTGAGATTATTGGTAAGATTACGGATGTTCCTTGGGCGTTTATCTTCGAACATGTCGATTCTATGCCTCGCCATCCAGGACAGCTCTACGAGGCCTTGGCCTATGCCCTGCTGTTCTTTATCGGCTGGTACCTGTATCGTAAGTTCCCTCAAAAGGTGGGTACGGGCTTCTTCTTCGGACTCTGTCTGACTTACATCTTTACGGCTCGCTTCTTCATTGAGTTTACCAAGGATATCCAAGTGGCTTTCGAGGCAGGAATGCCGCTCGATATGGGCCAGTTGCTCAGCATACCATTCGTCATTCTGGGCGTCTGGTGCATGTGGAAAGGCTGGAAGAAAGCATAAACAAAAATCGTCTCATTTCCCTGAGACGATTTTTTTGATGTCATTAAGCTTGTTCAATGCCTCTACTGGCGTCAGGTTATTGATGTCGAGCCCCAGTATCTCGTCGCGTATCTGACTCAGCACAGGGTCGTCAAGTTGGAAGAATGAGAGCTGAACACCAGCCCCCCCTACTGCCCCCGAGGGGGCTTCATGTCCTATACGATTGGGCTTGCCAGCATTTGTGGCCCCCTCGGGGGCTGAATGGGGGGCACCTTCCAGCTGCTTCAGAATGACGTTAGCACGCTTCACGATACTCTTAGGCATACCGGCTATCTCTGCCACGTGGATACCGAACGAGTGCTCACTCCCACCCCGCTCCAGCTTTCTGAGGAAGATCACTTTGCCATCCACCTCCTTCACAGAAACGTTGTAGTTCTTGATGCGCTTGAAGTTCTTCTCCATCTCGTTCAGCTCGTGGT
>CAMVQS010000055.1 GCA_947169685.1 uncultured Prevotella sp.
AGGTGGCTCGTATCCAGGAGCTGAACCTGAACTACATGGAAGAGAAGGATATGGCAGAGATGGTGAGTATCTGTTTTCGTAAGCCTTCCGAGGATGAGGTTTGTAAGACATTGAGCACCAAGCAGATGCTTGAACTCCTAAAGATGGAGTACCCCTCACTGAAGTCCAGCCACAGCGTGAAGGTTCATTTGGGAATGGCCATGAAGGAACTGGGTTACGAACGCGTGGAGTATGGGCACATTGCCTATTACAAGGTCGTCCCACTCAAAGTGGCGTAAGTCAACAGAGGTCTATGGGGGGTGTATGTGAGGTCTTGCGTAACACCCCCTATGCCTCAAACGCTGTGTACATCAATGTTTCAGAAGATTATAGGAGTATGTGGGGTGTTTCTCGAATTTCCTGGTACCCCGACCGAGAATCGAACTCGGAACTAAGCTTTAGGAGAGCCTTGTTATATCCATTTAACTATCAGGGCAACACAGCAGAAAGGCTTACCTTCCACCGATAAGCGGTGCAAAGGTAGTGCAAACCGAGCGAAATGCAAAATAAATTAGGATTTATTTTCATTTCCAAGGTGCAGCCTACCTAAGAGACAAATGTCTCAAAGGTAAGCCTTTTTTTACGGCTGCTTGCCGATATAGGCCAGAATGCCGCCATCTACATAGAGCACGTGGCCGTTGACAGCGTCAGAGGCATGAGAGGCAAGGAATACGGCAGGTCCGCCCAGCTCCTCAGGATTGAGCCAGCGTCCAGCGGGTGTCTTGGCACAGATGAACGAATCGAACGGATGGCGACTGCCGTCTGCCTGCGGCTCACGCAGGGGAGCCGTCTGCGGTGTGGCGATGTAGCCGGGACCAATGGCATTGCACTGGATGTTGTAGCCGCCGTACTCAGAGCAGATGTTGCGAGTCAGCATCTTCAGGCCACCCTTGGCAGCGGCGTAGGCGCTGACAGTTTCACGGCCCAGCTCGGACATCATGGAGCAGATGTTAATGATCTTACCCTCACGACGCTCCATCATCTCTGGGATGACGGCCTTGGTCATGATGAACGGTCCCACGAGGTCGATGTCGATGACCTGCTGGAACTCCTCGCGCTTCATCTCGTGCATGGGGATGCGCTTGATGATGCCTGCGTTGTTGACCAGAATGTCGATGTGGCCCAATTCCTTGCGGATGTCTGCCACCATCTTCTGCACGTCTTCTTCGTTGGTTACGTCACACAGATAGCCGTGGGCCTTGATGCCCTTGGCCTCGTAGTCGGCGAGTGCCTTGTCCATGTGTTCCTGTCCGCGACAGTTGAATGCGATTTCTGCACCTGCCTTGGCCAGCGCCTCGGCAATGGCGAATCCGATGCCGTAGGCTGCTCCGGTAACGAGGGCAACCTTGCCCTCTAAAGAAAATAAGTTGTTCATGTTATTTCAAGTCCGTGATGAGTGAAAAGTCCTGGTCACCGTAATCGAGGTTCTCGCCGCCCATGCCCCAGATGAAGGTGTAGTTATGCGTGGCAGCGGCAGAGTGGATGCTCCACTCGGGAGAGAGCACAGCCTGGTCACCACGCATCCAGATGTGACGCGTCTCGTTGACCTCGCCCATGAAGTGGCAAACGGCCTGATCCTCAGGCACCTCGAAATAGAAGTAGGCCTCCATGCGGCGGCTGTGAACATGGGCAGGCATGGTGTTCCACACAGAGCCTGTAGCCAGCTCCGTCATACCCATCTGCAGCTGACAGGTAGGCAACACCTGGTTGACCAGCATCTTGTTGATATTACGTTCGTTCGACATCTCCAGCGAACCCATGTGAGCCACCACAGCGTCCTGCTTCGTCACCTTCTTGCAAGGATATTCGGCATGAGCCGTCGTGGAGTTGAAGTAGAACTTAGCAGGCTTCTGGGCATCCTTCGAGCAGAACACCACGTCACGGTCGCCCTTACCTATATACAAAGCCTCCTTGTAGTCGAGCTCAAACACAACGTCGCCCACCTTGATACAGCCGGCGCCACCCACGTTGAACACGCCAATCTCACGACGGGTGGTAAAGAACGGAGCCTTCAGCGGGTCGATGGCCTCCAGTTTCAGTTCTTCGTTGACGGGCATAGCACCGCCCACCACCATGCGGTCGTACATGGAATACACCATGTTCACCTCGTCAGCAGCAAACACCTTCTCAATCAGGAAGTCACGACGAATGCGCTGTGTGTCATAGCTTTTGGCATCCTCAGGATGCGCAGCATAACGGATTTCGTAATTTGTCTTCATTGTCTTTTTCTTATTATTGTTTCAGATTTGTATGCAAAGGTACGAAAAAGTTGAGAGTTGAGCGTTGAGAGTGGAGAGAAAAAGAACGTAACCGATTGCGGACGGCAGAAGAAAAAACTATCTAAGAGAAAGCGTCCTGCTGATTTCCCCCTCGTAGGTTTGTAATGTCAGGCGCAGGGAATCGCCTTCGATACTACGGACAGGAATACTGAGATAACACTGCTGGGAATAGTATTCAGGCACCCCACCCTGGTCGTGAATGAGGCTATAGCAGGCGGTCTGCCGGCCGTCCTCATGCTGTATGACGGTATCACACACAAGGCCTAATGTCTGGTGGATGTCCTCCTCGTCAGGCTTTCCCGTCATGAGAATAATGCCTACATTGACGTAACGGAGGTTACATGCTGTCCAAAGGCTTTCAAACTTCACTGGGTCCTTTTTCTGGTCGGACGTTGACGACTGAGCGTTCAGCGTAGGAACCAGTGACATGCTCTTGGCTTCGGCAACCATTTTCCCTTCGCTGTTCTTTACCTTATTATAATATAGGATGGCACGATAGGTGGTGTCGGCGGTCCCAATGCTCTTCGTGGTAAACCGAGGCTCAGCAATCAGCGAGTCACCGTCGTCGGTTATCACATAATCGACACGCTTGTCACTGCCCACATGAGCCTCTACAAAGTCAGCCCGCATGAGCGAGTACTCCCCTTCACCCTTGTCGTAGTTGTCGGTTTCGCAGGACAGCAGGAGGTAAACAGGTATAAAAAGACAAAGGTAAGAAAACAGCTTCTTCATTGGGCAGCACGATGGTTTTTGACAGGGTTGGCATACATGGTCAGCATCCGCTCACGCAGGAAGGCCTCATCTTTGTTGGGAATCTGAATCTTGGCCAGCTGGCCTTTCAGGTACTGCTCGAAACGTTCCTTGTCCTTGGCGGTATAATAATTACTGAATTGAGAATTGGGAATTGAGAATTCTGGATTCTCAATTTTAAGTAAATCGTAGGCAATGTAGTTGCAGGGATAAAGCTTGTAGTTGCGATGCAACTCACGGTCCATGCGACGGCTAAGCTCAGCATAGAACTCGTTACGGGGCAGACCTTCCAACTCGTTCAGCCAGGTATTGATGGGGGCAGCGCAATGATAGTGCACACGTCCCTTATAGCCGAAGATGCCTGTCTTCATGTTGTCAAGGTCGTCCTGTCGGCTCTTCTTGAAAGCAGGGTTGTCGCGTTTCTGCTGGAACTCCTGTGCCTTCAGATAGTCGCAGGGGTCAAACTCGTAGCTGATGGTGAGCGGCACAATGTTAAGTTCTTTCAGGTCACCTCCCATAGCCAGCATCTTCAGCACCGACTCCTGCGTACGATCGTCGCTGTCCTTGGCACGTCCCTCACGCTGAGCAATCCAGATATTCTCCTTCTTCTGCGTCACGGCATAGTGAATGTAACTGCTCATGAGCTGGCTCGAGCGCATCATCTCGTGGGCGGTCAGGCCGCGACGGACGGTAAACGCCTTGTTCATGCGTACCAGTTTCTTAATCCAAGGATAAATGAGCAGATTGTCACCGATACCAATCTCCACGGTGGTAGGATATCCGCTATTGACGAGCATGACATCGAGGAATGCCGAGTCGAGCACAATGTCACGATGGTTGGAGACGAAGGTGTAGCGCTGCTGCTTGTCCCTCGGCAACTGGTGTTCGTCAAACGTGCAGCCATCGGTATGCTTGCGGATGATCCACTTGACAACCGGCTTCATGAAACGCTTCTGGAAGTCAAGCGGGGTCTTCACACCCGTAAAGGCCAGTCGCAGCAGTCCGTTACGCACAGCTTTGGGCAGCCAAGGGGCAAAACCTTTCAGCACCAGCGAGAACTGACGGTCGTTCAACAACTCGTTGAACGCCTGTTTCATCTCACTCGACTCGTAGGGCCGAATATCTTTATATTCGTCCATATCAGAATTGGTTTTCAACTATCTCAGTCAGCACATCGGTCATGGAGAGGCCAGCTGCACGTACCTGCTGGGGGATGAAGCTGGTGGCAGTCATGCCAGGTGTGGTATTCACCTCAAGCATCGAGATCTTGCCTTCCTTCGAGATGATATAGTCAATACGGATAATACCGTTGCAATGCAGGATGTCGTAGATGTGACTGGTTATCAGGCCGACACAGCGGGTCAAGTCCTCCGACAAACGGGCAGGCGTGATTTCCTGTACCTGACCGTTATACTTTGCATCGTAGTCGAAGAACTCGTTACTCGTCACCACCTCGGTTATAGGCAGCAGAACCGTCTTATCTTTCGTCTTATAGATGCCCTGCGTGATCTCCGTACCCTCCAGGTACTGCTCGACCATAACCTCCGGACTCTCCAGAATGGCCTTACGGATGGCAGGAGCCAACTGGTCCTTGTTCTTTACCTTTGACACACCGAATGAGGAGCCGTCAGAGGCAGGTTTCACGAAACAAGGCATACCGATGCGCTCTTCCACCTCGTCGTCGCTCACCAGCTGTTCATAGCCCTTGCGGATAAGCAGGGAGTCGGCCACGCAGACACCATAGGCACGCAGATACTGGTTGAGCACGAACTTGTCGAACGTCATGGCCTCAACCAACACTCCACTCGTAGAATAAGGCAGACCAATCAGGTCAAAATATCCTTGCATCAGGCCGTTCTCGCCCGGGGTTCCATGAATGGTGATATAGGCATAGTCGAATACCTTGGCCTTCCCGTCCTCCACGAACGAGAAGTCGTTACGGTCAATGGGCGTAGTGATGCCACCAGGCAGTTCCACCTTCCAATCGATGCCTTTCACATCAACAATATATACATTATAGCGTTCCTTGTCAAAGAACGAATAAAGTCCCTGAGCAGAACGCAACGACACGTCGTGTTCCGACGAGTCACCTCCACAAACAATCGCAATGTTTCTCTTCAAATGTTTCATAGTGTACTTTCCCTTTGTTTTTATGCTTTAACTTTCATGTAGTTTCTCCATTTCTCAATCAGTGCCGTCATGTCGTCAGCCAGTTCGCTGCTGAAGTCCATCTGCTGTTTCGTCTTCGGATGCACGAAACCCAGTGTCTTGGCATGCAAGGCCTGTCGGTTACACAGCTTGAAACAGTTATTGATGTACTGCTTATAGCTGGCCGAACGCTCACCGCGCAGAATCTCACAACCGCCATAGCGCTCGTCACCGAACAGTGGATGTCCGATGTGACGCATGTGGGCACGTATTTGGTGGGTACGTCCTGTCTCCAAAATACACTCCACAAGCGTGGTATAGCCATAGCGTTCCAATACCCTGTAATGTGTGACAGCACTCTTACCAATGTCGCTTTCTGGCGGAAACACAGCCATCCGCAGACGGTCTTTGGGGTCACGCCCTATGTTACCCTCTATGCGCCCGCTGTCCTCCGTAAAATGTCCCCACACCAGTGCCACATAGCTGCGGTGCGTGGTCTTGTTGAAGAACTGCGCTCCCAGTTCCGTCTTAGCCTCAGGCGTCTTGGCCACAACGAGCAGACCGCTGGTATCCTTGTCTATGCGGTGAACCAGCCCCACGCTGGGGTCGTTAGGGTCGTAGCTGGACAGATTGCGCAGGTGCCAGGCCACAGCGTTAATCAAGGTGCCGTGGAAGTTGCCCACACCAGGATGCACCACCAGCCCTGCAGGTTTGTTGATAACCATCAGTTCGTCGTCCTCATAGACCACATCAAGGGGGATATCCTCTGGCTCAATGGTCGTGTCGTAATGCGGACGGTCCATCATGAGCGTCACCACGTCACCAGGTCGTACCTTATAGTTGCTCTTGACCGGACGGTCGTTCACATGGACAAAGCCGGCATCGGCAGCTTTCTGGATACGGTTGCGCGAGGAGTGCTGTAACTTCTCGAACATATATTTATCCACACGCACGGGAACCTGTCCACGATCAACCTCAAAATGATAATGCTCGTAGAGTTGGGTCGGCTGTTCCTCGTCGTCCTCAATAATATCCAGTTTATCGTCGTCCTCAATCATTCCTTGTCAAGCTCACTTGTTCCCATTATAGCATCCAGTTCAGGGACAGCAACCTCATCCTCAACGATAGGAGCATCGACAGGTTCATCAGAATAGTCATCTGCATAGCCATCGTTTTCACCTTCATAGCCACCCGTTCCCACAATCAGCGTCAACGGGGCATCGGTGCTTATACGATCACCCGTTCCTACACGACGGCCACGACTGATAATACCATACACCCAGTCTTTCTCACCCACAATACGCTTGGGGGGCAGCAATTTGAATCCCATAGCTGCCAACTTGGCCTCCGCCTCGCGAAGGCTACTATTGTCAATGATATCAGGTATGACCACTGTGGGCGATGAGGTGGAGTTTACTGTCACATAAATCACATGACCAGCCTTCACCTTCATGGTTGCTCCAGGCATCTGCGCCAAAATACTATTGGCAGGAATACGCTTATTATAACCAGAGTCAGAAACTGAAATCTTCAGGTCATACTCTTCCAGCAACGTCATTGCCTTGTCATAATCCATATTGACAATGTTCGGCACTTCCACCTCCTCACCATGACGAGTGTAAATATCAAGACCGAACTTCACGCCGATGCAAAGCAGAAGCACCACCAGCACCATCGCCAGCAGATGAGCCCATAAACGCCAGTCGGCAACCTTCTTTATCTGTTGTTTCTTGTCCATTGTGAAACTTGACATTCTAAATTAATTGACAAAAGTACAAAGAAATATCGACATCGCCAAATAAATCGGTAAAAAACAGACAAAAAGAAAAACGGAGCGAAATAAATTCCCACTCCGTCGTTTCTTCATCAGTACCACGCAAACGTGGATTACTTACCATGACGCTCGTCAGATACGGTCAGCTTCTTGCGGCCCTTAGCGCGGCGAGAAGCCAATACGCGACGGCCATTCTTGGTTGCCATGCGCTCACGGAAACCATGCTTGTTCACGCGGCGGCGATTGTGTGGCTGGAATGTTCTTTTCATTGTTCTTTTATCTATTTTGTTGTTATAATTTCACGATTCGGGCTGCAAAATTACACATTTCTTTTTAATTACGCAAGTTTTATGCGATTTTTTTGGTCTTTTGGCTGTTTATTCGTACCTTTGCACCCGCAAAGTAACGTATTTGGTAATTAATTACAGAATATTTATGATCAATTCACAAGACATTAAGAAAGGAACCGCCATCCGTATGGACGGTGCCATTTGGGTTTGCATTGACTTCCAGCACCGCAAGCCTGGTAAGGGTAATACCATCATGAACATCAAGTTGAAGAACGTGACTGACGGCCGTGTGCTGGAGCGTCGCTACAACATTGGTGAGAAACTCGAGGATGTTATCATTGAACATCGCGACTATCAGTATCTTTATGAGGATCAGGAAGGACGTATCTTCATGAACAACGAGACCTTCGAGCAGATTCCCATTGCCAACGACCTGGTTATCGGTCATGAGTACATGAAGGAAGGCGACACCGTGTCAGTGGTCAGCGATACCACCGACGGCACTATCCTCTATGCTGAGATGCCCGTTAAGACCATCCTCCGCGTTACCCACTCTGAGCCAGGTATCAAGGGCGATACAGCTACCAACACCCTGAAGCCTGCAACCTTGGAGACTGGTGTTGAGGTTCGCGTGCCCCTGTTCATCAACGAGGGCGACCTCATTCAGGTTGACACTCGCGACGGCTCATATCTGGCTCGCGCTAAGGAGTAATTAGGAATTGAGAATTATGAATTGAGAATTATGATATGTTTCATGGCAGAATTAACGCAATACCAGAGACATACCAAGTAATCATAATTCTCAATTATCAATTGTCAATTCTCAATTGATGAATATGAAATATTCATTCATTGTTCCTGTCTTCAATCGCCCTGACGAGGTTGATGAGTTGCTTGAGAGCCTCAGCTCCCAAACACTGCAGGACTTCGAGGTACTGATTGTAGAGGACGGTTCAACAAAGACATGCAAGGATGTCTGCGACAAATACGCAGGCATCCTTGATTTGCATTATTACTACAAGGACAACAGCGGACCAGGCCAGAGCCGCAACTATGGAGCTGAACGAGCCGATGGCGAATGGCTCATCATCCTGGACAGCGACGTCGTACTGCCTCCAAAATATTTGGAGAGTGTAGAGTGTAGAATTGAGAGTGTAGAGTTTGCTACCGCCCATGAGCAAGGGCAGGGTACCGCAGACACAACGGCGGTAGCAAACTCTAAACTCTCAACTCTAAACTCTCAACTGGCCTGCTTCGGCGGCCCTGACGCTGCCCATGAGTCATTTACCCCCGTACAGAAGGCCATCAGCTACAGCATGACATCGTTCTTTACTACTGGTGGCATACGCGGTGGCAAGGCCAAACTCGACAAGTTCTATCCCCGTTCGTTCAACATGGGCATCCGCCGTGATGTCTATCTGAAGCTGGGCGGATTCTCCAAGATGCGCTTTGGCGAAGACATCGACTTCTCCTATCGCATTGTCGAGGCCGGCTATCAGCCACGGCTGTTTCCTGAAGCATGGGTATGGCACAAGCGACGTACTGACTTCCGCAAGTTTTTCCGCCAGGTATATAATAGCGGTATAGCACGCATCAACCTCGAAAAGCGCCATCCTGGCACGCTCAAACTGGTACATCTCCTACCCACCGTTTTCACCCTGGGCGTCTTTGTCCTGATACTCACAGGAGCCCTGGGACGTATCATGATGGTCTATGGCAACCCCGCCGACTTCCGTCTATGGTACTGGGTAGTGGTGGCAGCACTTGCCCCCATCCTGCTCTATTGCCTCATCATCCTCATCGACGCGACACGTCAGAGTCGTAGCCTCAAGGTGGGCTTGCTCTCCATCCCCGCCGCCTTCACGCAGCTCATGGGTTATGGTTTAGGATTCATTGAAAGCTGGTGGAAGCGTTGCGTACTCAAGAAAGACGAGTTCCAAGCCTTCGAAAAAACATTCTACAAATGACAGATAAGCTATCCATCAATCAATGGGCAGAGGAAGACAGACCACGTGAGAAACTGGCCACACTGGGAGCTGAAGCGTTGAGCAACGCTGAGCTGCTGGCCATTCTCATTGGTTCTGGCAATACGGATGAGAGTGCTGTCGATTTGATGAAAAAAGTATTGGGCGACTGCAAGAACAACTTGAACACACTGGGCAAGAAGAGCATCCGAGACCTCATGGAGTACAAAGGCATCGGCGAGGCAAAAGCCATCACTATTCTGGCAGCCTGCGAACTGGGCAAGCGTCGGCAGCGCGAACAAGCAGAGGAGCGCCCTGACCTGGGGACAGCTACGCGGATATACAACTATTTACACCCTCGAATGCAGGACCTTGACGTGGAGGAGTCGTGGCTGTTGCTCATGAATCAGAACTACAAGCTCATCAAAAGCCTGCGCCTGTCAAAGGGCGGCATTACAGAAACAGTTGTCGATATACGCCTCATCATCAAAGAGGCAGTACTGGCCAATGCCACCATCCTTGCTATAGCACATAACCATCCGTCAGGCAGTCTTCGACCCAGTAAGGACGACGACCATCTGACGCAAGCTGTCAAGCAGGCATGCGACACCATGCGCATCCATTTCCTGGACCACATCATCATTACCGATGGCAGCTACTATAGCTACCACGAGCAAGGTAGGTGCTAATCTTTACTGAGCGGGTTTCAGCACGTTGTTGACTGGCTCAGTGTATTCTGCCAATCGGAGCGAAGCTGTGAGCGCGATATCACGGCTGGAGCTACCTACAGCAAAAGTATAGTCACCGGTCTCAAGCCACCAGCGGCTACCTGCTTCGTCGAACGAGGCAAGCAGTCGAATGGGGATGCTGATAGTGAGCGTCTGGCTCTCACCAGGCTTCAACTCACGTGTCTTGGCAAAGCCTTTCAGTTCCTGCATAGGTTTGTCGAGCGTACCCTTGGGAGCACGGAGATAAACCTGTGCCACTTCCTTACCGCTGACAGAACCGGTGTTCTTGACGGTCACCTGCAGTTCCACGCGTTCATTCTTAATTTGCTTAATCTTTAAATTATTAAAGGAGAAGGTAGTATAACTGAGTCCGAAGCCAAAGGGATAAGCGACAGGAACATTTCGCGTGTCGAAATGACGGTAACCCACGTAGATGCCTTCGTCATGATTGGTATAGTCATAACCTGGCAGTCCATTAAGACGCGATGTCTCGAACGTATAGGCATCCATGGTTCCTGGATAGTTACGGGTTGAAGGATGGTCTGTAACACCGATGGGCCACGTCATGGTCAGTTTGCCACTGGGGTTCACCTTACCAGTCAGGATATCGGCAACGCTGTTTCCACCCTCCATTCCGGGCTGCCATGCGCAGATAATGGCATCAGGATAATTGCTCCACGAAGCCGTCTCGATGACAGATCCGCTATTGATGACAACGATGACCGGCTTGCCGGCAGCGTGGAAGGCGTTGCAGGTATTCAGGATGAGTGCCTGCTCCTCGGGTATGAGGTTGAATTCGGTTTCAATGTCACGGTCAACACCCTCACCTGCTTGGCGGCCAATGGTGATGATGGCTGCGTCGGCAACCTTCACCTCATTGCTGATGCAGATGGGGTCAATGCTGATTTCCGGATACTTCTGCTGTCCGAACATCTCCATCTGATACCACTTGGCCGGATGACGCTCAGCCTGGAATTTCACCTTGGCAAACTCAATGTACTTGCGATAGATGTCGGTAAGGGTTGCTGACGAGCTGATACCTACATTCTTCAAGCCTTCCAGCATGTCTATGACGTATGGCGGATGGACACAGCCGGAACCAGTACCGCCTGAGAGGAAATCGTAGGACTTCTCACCGAAGAGGGCAACGGTTTTGATTTGTCCGCTTTTCCACGGCAGTGTACCGTTGTTCTTCAGCAGCACGATACCCTCGCCGGCTGTCTGGCGGGTGATGGCGGCATGTGCCTTGAAGTCGGGCTTGTTGGATGCGGGATATTGGTGGAAGCTCGGGGTCTTGACGATGTACTCCAGCATGCGGCGTACGTTACGATCGACATCCTCGATGCTGAGCGTGCCGTTCTTGACACCTTCGATAATCTCCTCTATCTGCTTTTGTTGTCCGGGTTCCATGAGATCGTTGCCTGCATGAACCTCTGCAATTGTAGGCAGACCCTCGCGGATGCCAATCCAGTCAGTCATCACCATACCCTTATAGCCCCAGTCCTCGCGCAGGATGCTGGTCAGCAGGTCACGGTTACCCATGGAGAACTGTCCGTTAATCTTGTTATAGGAAGCCATAATGGTCCAGGGATTGCTCTCGCGAACGGCAATCTCGAAGCCACGCAGGTAAAGCTCACGGGCAGCACGCTGGCTAACACGCTCATCGACGCTGGTGCGGTCAGTCTCCTGTGAGTTGACGGCGAAGTGCTTGGCACTGACGCCTGCTCCCTGGCTCTGCACACCGTTGATGTAGGCAGCGGCAATCCATCCGGTGAGCAGCGGGTCCTCGCTATAATATTCGAAGTTACGTCCGCAGAGTGGGTTACGGTGCAAGTTCATGCCCGGGCCAAGGATGACGTCGCAGCGATACTCCTTGGTCTCGTTGCCGATGGCAGCACCCACCTGACGAATCAGGTCTGTGTTCCAAGTAGAAGCTAGGCAAGTGCCGATAGGGAAGGCTGTGGCATAAAACGTCTGGTCGGTTCCTTCGCGTGTGGGGTCAATACGCACGCCGGCAGGACCATCGGTCAACACTGTGGCAGGGATGCCCAATCGGGCTATTTCGGCTGTTGTGCCGGCAGCACCAGGCACCAGCTTAGCTTCACCGCCGACGACAGCTCCGGCACTGAAAAAGTTATTGGCACCGCCAACCAGTATTTTGGCTTTCTCTTCAAGGGTCATAGCCTTTAATACCTCGTCAATATTGTCGGCTCTGAGTTTAGGTTGTGCATTCATTGTTGTTGCTGTTAAAGCGGCCATACAGCCGAGTAATAATAGTTTCGTTGCTTTCATATAATAATGTTATTGGTGTAGCTGTTTCAGGTCCATCTTCTTGCTCAACCGGCTCTTGGTAGAGCGCAGGGCCTGTTCCGTACAGCAGAACAGGTCAATCTTCTGGTCGTCGCTGATGTCGTAATGCTCCATAATGCAGAAGAAGGTTTCTTTGGGAGTCAGTGGTACGTCGGGATTGTCAATCAGCGAAGCCAACTGAGGGGCGATGAGCCACAGGGCACGCAGGGAGGCTTGCTGCTCCTGACGGCCATACTGGCTGATGTTCTCTTTGTTGAAGATGGCGTTCAACGCGTCTATACCCTGTTTCAACTCACTGATCTGAACATACATCTGGTCATCGGCGAAGGCGCCTGTCAGCTTCTTCTTGAGCATGTTGATTTCCTCCATTCGGCTGTCGAGGGTCATTTTCAGGTCTTCCAGACGCGTGCTACGCATCACCAGCAAACGGTTCATGTCAGCACGTACCTCACTGATGCGTTCTTGGAATTCACGATGGTGTACCTGCTGACGACGGAAATACATATAGATAATGGCGCCAAAGAAGAGTAACATGAAAATAATAAGCAGGCTGAGTTTGAAACTACGCTCAGCACTACGGCGCTGGTGCCATTGCTGGTCAAACTGCGTCTGTACGCGAGTGATGTCGAGAGCTGCCCGCTGTTGGGCAATGGAATCACTCATTTGGCGTAGCAACTTTTGTGTCTGAAGTGCTTTCTTGTAGTCTCCACGACTTTCTTCCAAGTCGCTCTCTGTCAGTAGCCGATTATAGCGCAAAGTCAAGTTCTCGGTCTGCGGAATCATAGACATAAGTATTTGTGCCTGCTCCTCATCACCACGATGCAGGGTGATACGGCTTAATACTGTCAGAGCATTACCCATGGACGCAGAGTCTTCGGCTATCATGGCTGCATGATAAGCCAGACGCTCGGCCTTTGCCAGACTGTCATCCAGCATGTAGTAGTAAGCCTGATTACACAACAACGTTGATTGTTGGTTCAGTTCCAAACTGTCAAAACGATTCATGGCAACCTCGTTGATTTGTCGTCCTTCATCCACACGTCCCATATTGTTGAGTGTGTTTATCTGGTGAATCATCGAGTTCACGATGTAGTGCTGATTCTCCGTGGCATCGGCATAAATCTTGGCCATCTGTTCGTAGTCTAATGCCAATTGGTGGGCACCGGCCTGTTCGTTGAGCCAACCAATGTAGAGACAGATACGATAGCCCAGCGAGTCGTTATTCATGACGGGCAAAAATTTCTCAGCAGTCTTCAACTGTATCATGGCCTGTTCATAACGTTGATGGTCTATGTATTCAAGGGCGCTGTCAAGGTGCAGGTGTGCCTCCCACTCCGCACGATCGGATGTGGTGACACGCTTTTCCGGTGTACAGGCAAACACCAGAGTCAAGGTAAGGGTTAATAAATAGACTAGTCTTTTCATATTCGTGGCAAAGATACAATTTAGTGAGCAAAAATCCAAGAAAATTGGGAAATTAATTTTCTACATTGTGTCAACATCACTGTCGAACAGAAAACATATACGCTGGTTTACAGCCCATTACGCCATTCAGCTTGTGTCAATGCATTTTGGTCTATTGCAGGAGTTCAGACTTGTTACTACCTTTGCATTGACGTTAGTATTATGACGTTAATCTGCAAAAAGCCCACCCGCTGACTGATGGTATTGGCATGACATCGGTCGGTGGGTGGCTTTTTTGAAAAAATCTTTAATCTTTAATCTTTAATCTTTAATCTTTTTTGTACCTTTGCAGCCGTTAAGAAAATGATAACTCAAAATAATACAATTATGGCAAAGAAAGCATTACTCATGATTCTCGACGGATGGGGAATCGGAAAGCATGGAAAAGGCGACGTGATTTATAACACGCCGACTCCGTATCTGGATTATCTGACAGCCGTTTCGGCTCACTCACAGTTACAGGCCAGCGGTGAAGACGTAGGTCTGCCCGACGGACAGATGGGTAACTCTGAGGTGGGACACCTCAACATCGGTGCCGGACGCATCGTCTATCAGGACCTCGTGAAGATCAACCGTGCCTGCAAGGACGGCTCCATCGTGGAGAACCCTCAGGTAAAGGCTGCCTATACCTACGCCAAGGAGACGGGCAAGAAGCTACACCTGATGGGTCTGACCTCTGACGGTGGCGTACACTCTTCTTTGGATCATCTCTTCAAGCTCATTGAAGTGGGCAAGCACTACGGTCTGAAGAACCAGACGTTCGTACACTGCTTCATGGACGGTCGCGACACCGACCCGCACTCCGGTAAGGGATTTATTGAGCAGGTGCAGGCCGAATGTGAGAAGAACGACGCTGCCATTGCCAGCATCGTAGGCCGCTTCTATGCCATGGACCGTGACAAGCGCTGGGAACGCGTCAAGGAGGGTTACGACCTCATTGTCAATGGTACGGGTAAACAGGCTACCGACATGGTACAGGCCATGCAGGAAAGCTACGACGAGGGTGTGACTGATGAGTTCATCAAGCCCATCCACAATGCCTCTGTCAACGGTCTCATCGAGGAGGGCGACGTTGTCATTTTCATCAACTTCCGCAACGACCGTGCCAAGGAGCTGACCATCGTGCTCACCCAGCAGGATATGCCTGAGGCAGGCATGAAGACCATTCCCGGTCTGCAGTACTACTGCATGACTCCGTACGATGCCAACTTCAAGGGCGTGCATATCCTCTTCCCGAAGGAAAACGTAGAGAACACTTTAGGCGAATACCTCTCGAAGCTGGGCAAGAAGCAGCTGCACACTGCCGAGACCGAGAAGTACGCACACGTCACCTTCTTCTTCAACGGTGGTCGTGAGGCACCCTACGACGGTGAGGACCGCATTCTGGTACCCTCTCCGAAGGTGGCTACCTACGACCTGAAGCCGGAGATGTCAGCTTACGAGGTCAAGGATAAGCTCGTAGCTGCCATCAATGAGAACAAGTACGACTTCATCGTTGTCAACTTCGCCAACGGTGACATGGTGGGCCACACGGGTATCTATAATGCCATTGCCAAGGCCGTTTGGGCCGTTGACCACTGCGTTGAGGCTGTCATCGAGGCTGCCAAGGCCAACGACTACGAGGCCATCATCATTGCCGACCACGGTAATG
>CAMVQS010000056.1 GCA_947169685.1 uncultured Prevotella sp.
TTTCATGATTTATTACAAAAATATTGCGGCTCTTGACCAATATCAAGAACCGCAAACACCATATACATTATTATATATACGCGCGAGAAAGGATTGATTGAAGAACATACCAGTACAAGAGAACATTAAAATGCGTTAAAATGACACAAATCCTTGGCCATATGCAAGAAAATGTATAATTTTGCAACCGTTTTAGCATAAATATACGATTAATGAAGATTAAGAACAACAGGTTAGAGGCTCTGCGAATGATTATTTCGAGTCAGCAGTTAGGCAGTCAGGAAGAACTTTTGAGTGCCTTACAGCATGAAGGTTTTAAGCTGACGCAAGCCACATTGAGCCGTGATTTAAAACAGCTGAAGGTAGCCAAAGCAGCCTCGATGAGTGGTAACTACGTCTATGTATTGCCGAATGAGACCATGTACAAACGTGTAAGCACTCCACAACAGGTGAGAGAGATGATGCAGGTCCCAGGTTTTCTATCCATCAACTTCAGCGGAAACATGGGCGTCATCAAAACCCGCCCAGGTTATGCCAGTTCAATTGCATGGAACATAGACAACAGCGACGTTCCCCAGATACTGGGAACAATTGCAGGTGATGACACCATCTTTATTGTTGTCAAGCAAGGATGTTCAGAGAAAGAAGTCATTGATGCACTCAGCGATGTAGTGCCAAATATGAGATAGTTTAGAGTTTATAGGATATAGACTAATGGAACAGAAAGAAGAAATTGAAGTCTTGGTGGCAGGCCCCGAACATGAGGTCTATGTAGATACTATTCTGCAGACCATTGCTGATGCTGCCAAAGTACGTGGCACGGGTATTGCCAAACGAACACATGAGTACTTAGCCACAAAGATGAAGGAAGCCAAAGCTGTCATTGCGCTCTGTAATGGACGCTTTGCCGGTTTCAGTTATATTGAAACTTGGGGCAACAAACAATATGTGACAACAAGTGGTTTGATTGTACACCCGGACTTCCGCGGTCGTGGTGTAGCCAAGAAGATTAAAGACATGACCTTCTCACTGGCCCGTACACGATGGCCTCATGCTAAGATTTTCTCACTGACTAGCGGTGCAGCAGTCATGAAGATGAACACCGAGCTGGGGTATCAACCCGTGACATTCGCCGATTTGACAGACGACGAGGCATTCTGGCGGGGTTGTGAAGGATGCGTGAATGTGGATGTGCTACACCGTACTGGACGTAAATACTGCATTTGCACAGCCATGCTCTACGACCCCGAAGAGCATCTGCCTGCGAAAATTCCTGAAGAGGTGATTGAACGCATCAAAACACTTGATGAAAAGTAGAAAGGTAAAAAACAAAAGATATGGCAAACAAGAAAGTAGTAGTAGCTTTTTCAGGAGGACTTGACACCTCCTACACCGTAATGAAGCTCACCCAGGACGGCTGGGATGTTTATGCTGCATGCGCCAATACCGGCGGATTCAGTGCAGAACAGTTGAAGACCAACGAAGAGAACGCCTACAAGCTGGGCGCCAAGGCCTACGCGACACTTGACGTGACGCAGGAATATTACGAGAAGTCACTGAAGTACATGATCTTCGGTAATGTATTGCGTAACAACTGCTACCCCATTTCCGTTTCGTCAGAGCGCATCTTCCAGGCCATCGCCATTGCTCGTTATGCCAAGGAGATCAGCGCTGATGCCATTGCCCACGGCTCAACAGGCGCTGGCAACGACCAGATTCGCTTCGACATGACATTCCTCGTAATGGCTCCTGGTGTGGAGATTATCACATTAACCCGCGACAAGAAACTGACGCGTAAGGAAGAGGTTGATTACCTGAACGAACACGGTTTCTTTGCAGACTTCACCAAACTGAAGTACTCCTATAATGTTGGCATCTGGGGCACCAGCATCTGTGGTGGCGAACTGCTTGACCCGACACAAGGACTTCCCGAGGATGCCTATCTGAAGCATGTCACCGCCAAGGAACAGGAGTCGTTACTGAAGATTCAGTTCGAAAAGGGTGAGATTGTAGGCGTAAACGGCGAGAAGTTCGACGACAAGGTAAAAGCCATCCAGAAGATTGAAGAGATTGGTGCTTCGTATGCCATCGGTCGCGATGCCAATGTTGGTGATACCATTATCGGCATTAAAGGACGCGTCGGCTTTGAGGCTGCCGCTCCGAAACTGATTATTGAGGCACACCGTCTGCTGGAGAAATCGACGCTTAGCAAGTGGCAGCAGTACTGGAAGGACCAAGTAGCAAACTGGTATGGCATGTTCCTGCATGAGAGTCAATATCTGGAGCCTGTTATGCCTGATATCGAGGCCATGCTGACAAGTAGCCAGCGCAACGTGACGGGTACGGCCATCCTGAAGTTGCGTCCCTACGGCTTCGAGACTGTAGGTATAGACTCCGACAATGACCTGACGAAGTCGAAGCTCGGCGAATATGGCGAGACTCAGACTGGTTGGACAGCCGATGAGGCCAAGGGTTTCATCAAGGTCAGCTCCACCCCACTCCGCGTTTATTACGGAATACATAAAGACGAAAAAAGATGATTAAAGTAGGTATCTTGGGTGCGGCAGGTTACACGGGTGGTGAATTGATCCGTGTGTTGCTGAATCACCCTGAAGCAGATATTGTATTTGCCAACTCCGAGAGCAATGCAGGAAATCCGGTAAGCGATGTGCATGAAGGGCTTATCGGTGATACGGACTTGCGGTTTACCGGCGAAATGCCCTTTGAGCAGGTTGATGTAGTATTCTTTTGCTTCGGTCATGGAAAAAGCGAGCAGTTCCTGAAAGAGCATACCATTCCTGCTAGCGTTAAGATTATCGACTTAGCACAGGACTTCCGCATCAAGGGTGACCACGACTATGTATATGGCCTGCCCGAAATCAACAAATCCGAGATACAACAGGCGCAGCATATCGCCAACCCAGGTTGTTTTGCCACTGCCATTCAGTTGGCTTTACTGCCGGCAGCCCAAATGGGTCTTTTGACCAAGGACGTGGCCGTAAATGCCATCACAGGTTCAACAGGTGCAGGCCAGAAGCCTGGCGCCACTACCCATTTCTCATGGCGCAACAACAACCTGAGTATCTATAAGGCTTTCACACACCAGCATCTGGCAGAGATCAAGCAGAGCCTCATACAAGTACAGGGGACTCTGGATGCCGACATTGACTTCATTCCTTACCGTGGTGACTTTGCCCGTGGTATCTTCTGCACCGCAGTCATCAAGACGAATGCGGAGGGAAATGACATTGTCGCTGCATACAAGAACTTCTATAAGGACGCAGCGTTCACGCACTACACAGATAAGGCCATCGACCTTAAACAGGTCGTCAACACCAATAAGGCGCTGGTACATGTTGATGTGTTTGAGGGAAAAGTGCTCGTCACATCAGCCATCGACAATCTGCTAAAAGGTGCTGTCGGTCAGGCCGTTCAGAACATGAATATCATGTTTGGCATTGACGAGACAACAGGGCTACGACTGAAAGCAAGTGCTTTCTAATTGAGAATTGAAAATTGATAATTGATGATTATGAAGCTATTTGATGTTTATCCACTTTTTGACGTCAACATTGTCAAAGGTCAAGGTTGTAAGGTCTGGGATGACAAAGGTCAGGAATATCTTGACCTCTACGGTGGTCATGCTGTTATCAGCATCGGACACTCGCATCCCCATTATATTAAAAAGGTGACTGAGCAACTGAACAAGATTGGGTTCTATTCCAACTCGGTAATTAACAAACTTCAGGTGGAACTGGCCGAACGACTGGGACGTATCTCCGGCTACGAGGACTATCAGCTATTCCTCATCAACAGTGGTGCTGAAGCCAACGAGAACGCCATGAAGCTGGCCTCATTCAAGAATCCGACAGCAGGAAGAATCCTTGCCTGCGAAAAAGCGTTTCATGGTCGTACCAGTCTGGCTGTCGAGGTAACGCATAACCGAAAGATTGTGGCCCCCATCAATGACAACCACCATGTACGTTTCCTGCCCCTGAACGATATTGAGCCATGGGTCCGTGAACTGTCGCGTGGTGGTGTGGCTGCCGTTATTCTGGAACCTATCCAAGGCGTCGGTGGCATTCAGATGGCAACACCTGAGTTTGCACAAAAGCTGGCATACGCCTGCAAACGCTATGGTGCTGTGCTCATTTGTGACGAAATACAATGTGGCTATGGCCGTAGCGGAAAGTTCTTCGCACACCAGTGGTTAGGCATCAAGCCCGACATCATTACCGTAGCCAAGGGTATCGCCAATGGTTTCCCCATGGGCGGCGTGCTCATCAGTCCCGAGTTCGAACCCGTCTATGGTCAGTTAGGCACGACGTTTGGTGGTAACCACTTGGCTTGCGCCGCTGCATTGGCCGTTCTCGATGTCTTCGAGGAAGAAGGATTGGTAGAAAATGCCCGTGAGGTGGGCGATTATCTCATTGAGAAAATCAAACAAATCGATAACCCCAAAATCAAAGAGGTACGCGGACGCGGCCTGATGATTGGCATTGACCTTGAAGTAGCTCATAAAGAGGTACGCCAGCCACTCATCTATCAAGAGCATTGCTTTACAGGCTGTGCCGGAACAAATGTTTTACGTCTGCTGCCGCCACTGTGTCTGACGAAGGTTGAGGCAGACGAGTTTATAGAGAAATTCAAGAAAGTATTATGAAGATAGCAATCATTGGAGCAGGCGCCATGGGTGGTGCCATAGCCGAAGGACTTATCAAAAGTGAGCACTTCAATAACGAGGATGTCACTGTCAGTGACCCCTGCGTTGAGACACGTAAACACTTTGCGGACTTAGGGATTACCGCCACCCCCAGCAACCAACTGGCTGCACAAGGTGCTGACGTGGTTTGTGTCGTTGTCAAGCCTTGGCTTGTAGAACAAGTTCTGACAGGGCTGCGCGACGTACTGGATTACGAGCATCAGATGCTTGTAGTAGTGGCTGCTGGCGTCAAGTCGGAGAGTATCACAGCGTGGATGACGAAAGACACCAAGATGGTTCCCCTCTTCCTTGTCATTCCCAACATCGCCATTGCACAACTGCAGTCTATGACCTTTATCGTTCCTTGTGCATCAGCATCAGCCCAGCAGACAGAACAGATAAAACAAATGTTCGATATGTTAGGCACCACGTTGCTGACAGACGAGCAGCACCTTGGAGCAGGAACGACACTGGCATCATGCGGTATTGCCTATGCCATGCGCTACATTCGCGCAGCTGCAGAAGGAGGTGTGGAACTTGGATTCCGTGCTGACGATGCCAAGCGCATCGTTATGCAAACCATGCGAGGTGCCGTTGAACTTCTGCAGGCCACCGGATTACACCCGGAAGCTGCTATTGACTTGGTAACCACGCCAGGTGGAGTCACTATCAAGGGGCTGAACGAAATGGAGCATGCAGGCTTTACGTCGGCTGTGATACGTGGTCTGAAAGCGGGAGCGAAATAATCGTAAGGAATGAAGAAGCCACTGATACATCATGCACTGACAAGTCTGTTGTTCCTGCTTACCATGTTGCTGGCAACAGCCTGCAACGATGGCGGGAAGTACGAGATACGTGAAAGCAAAGTGTATTACACATACTGGACATGGAGCTTCGGGCCACAGAATTACGAGCTCGAGGATGCCGATTCCGCATCATTTGAGAGCATCGAAGACTGGGTAGCCCGTGATGACCAGCACGTGTGGTTCAAGCAGCGGCTCATCAAGGGAGCTGACCCTGCATCGATTGAAGTAGAGGACTACCCGTTACTGCACGACAAACACGACTATTACTATAAAGGTGCTGCATTGGGCGTAAAGGACATGGCAACATTCCGCATCGAGAAATGCAACGATGACGAACTCTGGGCCACAGACAGCCGATACATCTACTTCGACAGTCTGCGCATAGAAGGCTCCGACCCCGCCACGTTCGAATACCTCGAATTCGTTGAGGCAAAAGACCGTCTGCATGTCTATTACTTCGGCCACATACTGGAAGAGGCCGACCCTGCAACTTACGAGGTGATGGGTAACTATGCACGCGACAAGCAACATGTCTTCTATTGCGGGCACATTGTCGAAGGTGCAGACCCTGCAACACTTGTCGTAGAGCAGAAATTTGAGATGGACAAGCCCGACGCAAAAGACAAGAACAACTATTATCGCAACGGAAAAGTATTTAAATACAACAAATAATATGGACGAACAACTGAAACAAATTGGCGAACGACTGCGCGGATTGCGTGACGTGTTGGATATTTCCACAGAAGAAATGGCAGAAACCATTGGCATTGATGTGGAGAAGTATAATAAGATTGAAGAGGGCAAGGTAGATATAACCATATCGAACCTAATGAAGATTGCCCATAAGTACGGTGTATCTGCTGAAGAGCTGATGTTCGCCGAAGCCCCACACATGAAGTCATACTTCGTAGTACGCAAAGGACAAGGCATGTCAGTAGAGCGTACCAAGGCATATAAATACCAGTCGCTGGTCAGTGGTTTCGTAAACCACAAGGCCGACGTGTTCATCGTTACCGTCGAACCGAAGCCAGGCGTCCGCACCATCTACAAGAACACACACCCGGGACAGGAGTTCAACCTCGTGCTCGAAGGCCAAATGGAACTCTACATCGGAGGAAAAACAATGACACTCAACGAGGGTGACAGTATCTATTTTGACTCATCGAAGCCTCACGGAATGCTGGCTGTAGGTGACAAAGCAGTAAAGTTCTTAGCATTTACAGTAGAATAAAACTATGATAGAAAGATTCTTAAAGCAAACGACCTTTACATCAGTCGAGGACTATAATAAACATCTGGAGTTCATTATCCCCGAGAACTTCAACTTTGCCTACGATGTGATGGATGCTTGGGCAGAGGAAAAGCCTGAAGGGCTGGCCATCCTGTGGACAAACGACCAAGGCGAAGAGAGACGTACAACATTCGCAGAGCTGAAGGAGCAGACCGACCAGGCTGCCAGCTATCTGCAGACGCTGGGCATCGGCAAGAACGACCCCGTGATGCTTATCCTGAAACGTCGCTATGAATGGTGGGTAGTAATGCTCGCACTGTGCAAGATTGGCGCCATCGTCATCCCGGCCACCCACATGCTGACAAAGCACGACATCGTGTACCGCAACACCCGTGCCAGCGTCAAGGCTATCATTTGCGTTGACGACCCATACGTGGTCAGTCAGATACAGGCTGCCATGCCCGAAAGCCCGACGGTGAAACAGTATATCACTATCACCGACCATGGCAAGCCCATTCCCGAAGGCTTTCACGATTACCAAACAGAAATTCTTCAGGCACCCAAGTTCGTACGCCCGGCTTTTGTCAACGAGAACGACGACACCATGCTGATGTATTTCACCAGCGGCACGAGCGGAGAACCGAAGATGGTTGCCCACGACTACCTCTATGCCATGGGACACCTGACAACGGGCGTCTTCTGGCATAATCTGCACGAGGGATCTCTGCACCTGACTGTGGCTGATACAGGCTGGGGCAAGGCTGTCTGGGGTAAATTCTACGGACAGTGGTTTGCCGGTGCAACAGTATTCGTGTTCGACCATGAGAAGTTCAATGCCGACACGTTACTCCGTCAGATGGAGAAATACCATGTAACGAGTTTCTGTGCTCCTCCCACCATCTATCGCTTCATGATTCGCGAGGATTTGTCAAAATACGATCTGTCGTCACTTGAATACTGCACAACAGCTGGTGAGGCTTTGAATCCCGCTGTCTTTGACAAGTTCTACGAGAAAACAGGTATCCGCATGATGGAGGGCTTCGGCCAGACGGAGACTACCATGACCCTCGGCACCTTCCCCTGGATGACGCCGAAGCCGGGTTCAATGGGCATCCCCAATGCCCAGTACGACATCGACCTGCTGCGTGCCGACGGCACCAGCTGTGAAGACGGTGAGAAAGGTGAGATTGTGGTGCGCGTAGGCGACAAGAAGCCCATTGGACTGTTCAAAGGCTACTATCGCGATGAGGAGAAGACGCGTGAGGCCTGGCATGACGGTGTCTACCACACAGGCGATATGGCTTGGCGCGATGAGGACGGCTACTACTGGTTTGAAGGACGCATCGACGACGTCATCAAGTCGTCAGGCTACCGCATTGGTCCGTTCGAGGTGGAATCAGCGCTCATGACGCATCCCGCTGTCGTAGAGTGCGCCATCACCGGTGTGCCCGACGATATCCGCGGTATGGTGGTCAAGGCTACCGTCGTGCTCGGCAAGGAGTGGAAGGATAAGGCCGGCGAAGACCTTATCAAGGAACTGCAACAGCATGTCAAGAAAGAGACCGCTCCCTATAAATATCCCCGTATTGTGGAATTCGTTGACGAACTGCCTAAGACCATCAGCGGCAAGATACGCCGTGTGGAAATCCGCCAAAAGGACGCAGAAAAGTAGCCCAGTAAATTTATATGAATCGAAGTATTATCCTTGGTATCATTGCCATCGCACTTGTGGTGTTCTATAGCCTCTGGATGGATGGAATCACCCTTCCCTTGTGCGTATTTCTCATCATAGTTGCTATCATCATCGGATGGAAGTGGATGAAAAAGAGAAACGGCGAGAATGAGACTGACGAGTTGCTGCCGTCAGAGCTGACCGTTGATGACCTCACGGCCCAATTCGGCCAGCCCGAGGACGTAATACTTCTGAATGCGGCACGCGCCAATGAGGCGTTGGGAGTCATACTCGCATACAAGGACTTTCTCGTCGTGGAAGGACACCGTATCGACAAGAGCGACATCACCGACGTGACCTTCAACAACAGCGGTACGCCCTACGCTCCTGGCGAATACCAAGTCATCATCGCCACTAACAGTCCGACAGACGGCCACATCCATGTTAAAACGGGTTACGACGCCACATGGACAAAGGACGTGGTAGAAGAAATCAAGAATAATCTGTAAGGAAATGAAACGAATAGTTGTAAAGATAGGCTCGAATGCCCTGACACGCTCCGACGGGCGGCTTGACGTAACGCGCATGTCGTCACTGGTCGACCAAATAGCATGGCTCAGACAGCGAGACTGCGAGGTGATACTTGTGTCATCAGGAGCTGTAGCCTGCGGACGTCGCGAAATGGACTCTGTGGACCATGAGCTGGACAGCGTGGAACAGCGACAACTGTTCTCGGCCTTAGGACAGGCCAAGCTCATCGGCCTCTACTATGACCTGTTCCGCGAATACCATATCCACGTCGGCCAAGTATTGACCATGAAGGAGAATTTCCAGCCCGGTGAGCAGTATCGTAACCAGCAGGCCTGTATGCGAGTGATGCTGGAGAATGGCGTCCTGCCTATCGTCAACGAAAACGACACGGTATCAGTCACTGAGCTGATGTTCACCGACAACGATGAACTCTCTGGCCTCATCGCCCAAATGATGCAAGCTGACACGCTCATTCTGTTGTCGAACATCGACGGTATCTACACAGGAAATCCGGCCGCCCCCGAGTCGCAATTAATTAAAGAGGTGCCACTTGGCACCGACCTTTCCAAATACATCCAGACGGAGAAGAGCTCGGCCGGACGTGGTGGCATGCAGTCGAAATATGCCACAGCATCAAATATTCAGCAAGCCGGCATCCGCGTGATCATTGCCAACGGCAAGCGCGAGAATATTCTTATCGACCTGATGGAACAACCTGAAACCACCCCGCATACAGAATTCATACCATGCAACTGAAAGAAACATTTGAACGCGTGAAGCGCGCCAGCAAGAGCCTGGCACTGCTCACAGACGACCAGCGCAACGAGATACTGCTGGCCGTGGCCGACTCCATTATATATAATAAGGAACGTATCCTCAAGGCCAATGCCGAGGACCTGGCTAAGATGGATAAGAGCAATCCGCTCTATGACCGTCTGCAACTGACCGAGAAGCGATTAGAGGACATTGCCAGCGACATGCGTAACGTCGCCACCCTGCCCTCGCCCCTCGGACATGTCACCAAGCAGAAGACACTGCCCAATGGTCTGCGCCTCTGCCGCGTCAGCGTGCCCTTCGGTGTTATCGGCATGATATACGAAGCGCGTCCCAACGTCACCTACGACGTTTTCTCGCTTTGTTTCAAGAGCGGCAATGCCTGCGTGCTGAAAGGTGGAAAGGATGCCGATGCCAGCAATCGCGAGGGAGTAGCGTTGATTCATGAGGTGCTGGAGCGCTTCGGCGTCTGTCCCGATGTCGTTACCCTGTTACCTGCTACCCACGAGGCTACGGGTGAGATGCTGAATGCCGTAGGCTACGTCGATCTCTGCATTCCCCGTGGTGGTCGTAAGCTCATCGACTTCGTCCGCGATACCGCCCGCATCCCCGTCATTGAGACCGGTGCCGGTGTTGTCAACACCTATTTCGACAAGGACGGCGACCTCGAAATGGGCCGTGCCATCATCACGAATGCCAAGACCCGTCGCGTCTCTGTGTGCAATGCCCTCGACTGTCTGCTCATCCATGAGAGCCGACTCGCTGACCTGCCCGCTCTTTGTGAGAAGATGGCAGAAAAGAAGGTCATCATCTATGCCGATACAAAGGCTTTTGCCGCCCTCGACAACAAGTACCCCTATTTGGAGCATGCTACGGATGACAGTTTCGGCACGGAGTTTATGGACTACAAACTGGCCATCAAGACCGTTGCCTCTCTCGAAGAGGCACTGGCCCACATCGACCGTCACGGCAGCGGCCACAGCGAGGCCATCATCACGCAAGATGAAACGGCCGCCCGTAAGTTCCAGGCTCATGTCGATGCCGCCTGCGTCTATTGGAATGCGCCCACCTCGTTTACCGACGGTGCCCAGTTCGGCCTTGGTGCCGAAATCGGTATCTCCACGCAGAAGCTCGGGCCTCGAGGTCCTATGGCACTGGAGGAGATTACTACCTACAAATGGCTCATCGAGGGTGAAGGACAAGTGCGAGCATAGCTCCTAATTACTAATTGATAATTGACAATTGATAATTATGAAATCATTTATTAACGTACAGGATATCGGCCCATTGGACAAGGCTCTGGCCGAGGCATTTGAGATTAAGAACGACCGTTTCAAGTATCAGCATCTGGGCAAGAACAAGACCCTGATGATGATCTTCTTCAATAATAGTCTGCGCACCCGCCTCTCCACACAGAAGGCTGCCATGAACCTGGGCATGAACGTCATCGTGCTGGATGTGAATGCAGGTGCCTGGAAACTGGAGACGGAGCGTGGCGTGATTATGGATGGTGACAAGAGTGAGCATCTGCTGGAAGCCATTCCTGTGATGGGTTGCTACTGCGATATGATTGGCGTGCGCTCGTTTGCAGGACTGACCGATCGTGAGTACGACTATGCTGAAACAGTGCTGAACCAGTTTATCAAATACAGCGGTAAACCCGTATTTGCTATGGAAACGGCAACGGTACACCCCTTGCAGGCTTTTGCCGACCTCATTACCATTGAGGAGTATAAAAAGGTGGAACGACCCAAAGTCGTCCTCACATGGGCACCCCACTGCCGTGCTTTGCCACAGGCTGTGCCCAATAGCTTTGCCCAGTGGATGAATGCTGCTGATGTAGATTTCGTCATTACTCATCCTGAGGGTTATGAACTTGATCCAAAGTTTGTGGGTAATGCTCGTGTGGAGTATGATCAGAAGAAAGCCTTCGAGGGTGCCGACTTCATCTATGCCAAGAACTGGAGTAACCCTGGTGTTACCAATCTTGCAGATTATGGTAAGATTACATCGAAAGACATGTCATGGACGGTAGATACAGAGCATATGTCATGGACCAACAATGGTAAATTCATGCATTGTCTTCCTGTACGTCGCGGTCTTATCGTAACCGACGATGTAATAGAGAGCAAGAACTCTATCGTCATACCAGAAGCAGCCAACCGTGAGATTAGCTGTTCAGTAGTCATCAAGCGCATGCTTGAGGCGTTATAACGGTTAATGGTTATTGGTTAATGGTTAATGACATATGATATCATTTGAATGCGATTACAACAATGGGGCACATCCGAAAGTGCTTGAAAACCTGATACGTTATAATGACGCAAAACCTACTCCCTATGGTTTCGACGAGTTTTCTGAGCGTGCCAAACAACGCATCCGCGAGGCCTGTGGTATGCCCGATGCCCAGATATTCTTCTTGACCGGTGGAACACAGACCAATGCCACCACCATCGACTCGATGCTCTATCAGTACGAGGGCGTCATCTGTGTAGGCTCTGGACACATCAACGTTCATGAGGCTGGTGCCGTAGAGTTCACGGAGCATAAAATCATCACCATCGCTGACAATATGGGCAAGATGGAGGCTAAGACGCTCGACAAGTATCTGAATGACTTCATGCACGACGGCAACAATGCCCATGCCGTGTTCCCAGGCCTGGTCTATATCACATTCCCCACCGAACTGGGTACACTTTATACAGCTCAGGAGTTAGACCAAATCTACAAGGTTTGTCAGCATTATAACATTCCTCTGTATATTGATGGTGCTCGTCTAGGCTATGGACTGATGTCCGATGAGTGCGACATCACCCTGCCCTATCTGGCTCGCCATTGTGATGTGTTCTATATTGGAGGTACAAAGATTGGTGCTCTGTGTGGCGAGGCTGTTGTCTTTACCAATCGGCAGGCTCATAAGCACTTCTTCTCTATCCAGAAGCAACATGGTGCTGTAATTGCCAAGGGTGCACTGATAGGCTTGCAGTTTGAGGCACTCTTTACTGACGACCTCTATTTCAAACTTTCTCGCCACGCCATTGATATGGCGATGCAGATGAAGCAAATCTTCCAAGAGAAAGGCTATGAATTCTGGCTCGACTCGCCTACCAACCAGCAGTTTGTCATCCTGCCCGATGCCAAGGTGGAGGAGCTCTCACAAAAGATGGACTTCACCCATTGGGGACAAACGGAAGGTCATCGCACCATCTGTCGTTTCGTCACCAGCTGGGCAACGACAGAAGAAGAATTAAACGAATTGAAGCGCCTGTTATAGGCGCTTCTTTAGTTTCTTGACTTTCTTCTCCACTTGTTTGATTTTCTCGTCAGGTTGCCAATTGCCAAACACATTATTAATTGTATATCGGGCAGCATCCTCACTATTCATGATGGTTTCATCGGTATGTCGCTGTTCCGTGACGATTTCCTGACCATTTTCCATCTTCTTACGTTTCATCGAGAACGTCAGCACGTTGGTCTTGGGGGTAATATCATTACCTTGCGCATCCATCGTACCATATTCCTTAAAGACGTTCGTTACTGTATTCATACCATGCGTATCGAAACGGTTGGGATTCAGTTTCTCTGGCGAGAGCAGGGTGGTATAAAGCCAGATGCAACGGGGAACAGAATGCCATCCACGAGCATACTCGAAGGGAGAAACAAGGTTCTCTATGGTACAATGGTTAAACACATAGCCCCAATCGGTCTTGGAAGTCTTGGGAGCTGCAATCACATCACGACCAGAACCATTGGCTGTACGCTTCTCTGTCACAATGCGACAACGCTCAAACCACACATCACCATCGCCACAGATAAAGTCTACTGTACCATGAATCTCTGAGTCCTTAAAGTAATGCTGGCATAGGTCGTTATCACTATAATAGGTGTCTTGATAGGAAAGCAGGCACACTCGATTGCAGATGGTATGTGTACCCTTATCCTGCAAGGTAACGGCCCTGCCTGCAGAACCAGCAGCATAATAGTCCAAGTCATTCTTTAACGTCAGATCCTGGAAATAGTTGTTCGAACCGCGATTCACGAAAACAGCAGTCTTGCTGATACCTTCTTGTTTGATGTCGGGCTTGTTCTGGATGATGGTTCCATCCATGCTCTGTCCTATCAGCGCAATATTATGACCCGTAATCTTGGTCAGCACCGTTCCTCCTAAGTCGTAGAATCCGTCAGGAATCAGGATATAGAAGGGTTTTGAATCTTTCTCTGCATTCTTCTTGTTGGCAACTTCGATAGCCACTAGCAAAGCCTTCACGTCACCTTGAGGGATATACATCACCTCTTGGGCTTGCATTGTCATCGTAGCCCACAGGCACACGAATAAAAACAGGTTTCTTTTCATCTTAGTTCAGTTTATAATGTTTCTTTAGTTTCTTGCTCGTCTTTTCCAACTTCTTAAGCACCTTTGCGGGTTGCCACTCACCAAAAACGTTCTTGAGGGTATATTGCTCGGCCTCCTCCTTTTTCATGATGGTTTCTGCCACGAAGGGATTGGTATGGTCACGAAGTGTGAAGGTCACCACATTGGTCTTTGGCGTGATGTCACGACCTTGCGCATCTCTCGTACGATATTCCTTGAAATAGTTGCAGGAAACCTTCATTCCCTCTGCATCAAAACGGGTGGGCACTAGCTTTTCAGGGGTCATCAGCGTGGTGTACATCCATACACAACGTGGATTAGTATGCCACGTACGTCCGTAGTTAAACGCAGAAACGATGTTCTCTATCGTGCAATGGTTGAACACATAGCCCCAAGGTGTTTCCGACGTACGTGGTGCAGCGATGATGTTCGTTCCACTACCATCAGGTGTTCGCTTCTCCGTCACAATCTTACAACCCTCGAACCACACATCGCCAGCACCGCAAATAAAGTCGAGCGTTCCATGAATCTCGCAATCCTGCATATAGCTCTGGCATCGCTCGTTATCAGAATAATAGGTGTCCTGGTACGACAGCATGCGCACTCTGTTGCAAATGGTTCGCGTACCCTTGTCCTGCAACGTCACGGCTCGCCCATCGGGCTCGCAGCGATAGTAGTCCAAGTCATTCTTCAACGTCAAGTCCTGATAGTAGTTGTTTGAACCACGATTCTGGAAAACGGCAGTCTTGCTGATGCTCTCTATCTTAATGTCGGGCTTGTTCTGAATAACCACTCCCTCCATGCTCTGTCCTATGAGAGAGACGTTATGTCCTGAAATGCGGGTAAGCACCGTTTCGCCAAGGTCGTAGAAACCATTGGGAATCAAAATGTACAAGCGCTCCGCATCCTTCTCTGCATTACGACGGTTAGCCTCTTCTATGGCATCGAGCAGACTTCGTGCGTCGCCCCTCTTCACGACAATAACCGGTTGCGAAAGGCTAACATAGGACCATATGATACAGGATAGGAATAGTAGAATTCGTTTCATTTACAGTTTATTTTGCTTGCAAAGATAGTTCTTTTCCTGCGCATCCACAAATTTTTTCCTATAAAACTGCACGGATTTGATTTTTTTGCAGTACCTTTGCACTCGCTTATTACATAGCATCGGGATGTAGCGCAGTTGGTAGCGCACTACGTTCGGGACGTAGGGGTCGGGC
>CAMVQS010000057.1 GCA_947169685.1 uncultured Prevotella sp.
GCGTGTAACCGGCAAAACTGGTTCGCAGGTTCGAATCCTGTTCTCTCCGCAGGAAATAAGAACAGGTTCAAAACGCCATAAGGTGAATCCTGTTCTCTCCGCTTAGACCAACTGATTTTCAGTTGGTCTTGTTATTTCTACCGCTAGCCCTCGTACTATTTTTCTTTCCGTCTTTACTCCAGGTGTATATCCACGCACCCTGGCGGCTTGTAAACAATACCAGTTCTTAGTGGCCTCGATGTGGCTGATGCTCTGTGCTTCCTGTCCTGCAACAGACAGCAGTAAAACCGCAATGATAAGCAGAATGACCAAAGAGGCCCACGCTAATAACGATGCAGCCTTCAAACATCAATCGTTTGTATATCTGTAAACTGCCAATGCGGGTAAAATCACCAGGAGTAGCAACGTAATCTCTACTAATACGTAGGACCCCAAATAGTCAATCAATGTTTGGAATTTCAAGACACCGTCAACCAGTATGACCAAGAGGACAAACCAACAAATGAAGAATATAGCTGAATACTTGATTTTTCGTTTCTTTAGTTTCATTCGTTGATGTAGTTTTTGGTGGACATATCATAGTACAAAGCTTCAAGTTCCTGGAGGGTCAAGTTCTCCACAGAATGTTCTATCTTGCGTATCAGCTCTTCACGGCGATAATCGTCTGACTGTCCGAATCTTCCTGTATATGCCATAGTTTATTCTCCAATTATAGTTACGACCAATTCTCTTGCTCCACCGAAATTCCTGAACACATAGAAGTAGATGCCCTGCCAGGTTCCCATATTCAAGCGTCCGTTGGTAATGGGAATAGTCAGACTAACGCAGGTATGGGTTGACTTTGCATGAGCAGGCATGTCACCAAATGGAAGCCTCTCGACTTGGGCTGTAGGGTTATCTCTATTTGTTCAATCATAAACATTCATAAATATGACTGCAAATTTACGAAAAATCGAGCAAAAATGAGTACCTTTGTGCGTTGTTTTAATAGTATTTAGCGATATGCCGTACATCAGAATTAAAGCCTATCCCAAAGATCAGGCAACAAAAGAGAAGGTAGTAGAGGCCATTAACAAGGCTTTTGTGGATAACTGGGGCTGTCCTCCTCAGGCGATTAGCATATCCATCGAAGAGGTGGCTCCAGAAGATTGGGTTGAGACAGTAGAGAAAGCAGAGATAGAGCCTAATGCCGACAAGATGTTTGTCTTGAACGGTGAAAAGAAGTATTGATGGATTATCTGCCTAAAGACCCTGCAATACTGGTTTCGAGTGTCAATATGCTTCTAAGGGATGAAGAGTTTGACAGCCTCGAATCACTGTGCTATGCCTTCAGCAGAGAGCCAAAAGAGATAAAGGACTATCTTTTCGATCAAGGATTTGTCTATAGTGAGCAACAAAAACAATTCCGTCCCATCGGCTACGACGCATGATAACGAAAGACAGCATAGAGACTGCATATAGCTTTCTACATCAGAAGCGAAACGTTTATATTCATTCTTCCCTTGACTGGCAGAAGGATGATATAGAGTATGTGATTGCGTCCTTTGTAGATGACATGAGCAAGGAACTGTATGAAACAATATCTGATGGCAGATTAGACTTCCTCAGAGACCATAAGCAGTTCGGAGAAGATATTACTCTGGCTGTTGAGAGATTGGAGAACATGTTATAATGAAAAATGAATATATCCGTGAAGAAGTGCTTTTGCTACAGGGGATAGACTACACTGTTTTGGAGAAAGTTACAGGTGAATGTGCCTCCCGTGTTTACAATGCTCTTATGCACCAACACATAGAACCAGGAACCAAGGAGGCTTTCAATGCCTACGTTTCCTGTCTGCACCAGCTCTATCTGATGGGAGTCTCCATGCAACTGAAACTCATGGGTTATCACATGACTAAGATAAACTGAAAAATAACGGACAAGTATGAAAGACTGGTTATTTCTTATAGGAGCAATCATAAGTGAGACACTTGGAACTTCCATGTTAAAATTGTCGGAACAATTCACTAGGCCATTGCCATCCATAGTTTGTGTAGTTGGCTATATGCTTTCCTTATATCTTCTAAGTTTAGCACTCAGAACACTTCCTGTGGGTATAGCTTACGGTATCTGGGGGGCAGTTGGCATTGTACTGATAATGCTCATTGGTGTGTTTGCATTCAAACAAGTTCCGGATCTCCCTGCTATTATTGGCCTTGTGCTTATCATTGCAGGAGTATTAGTCATCAATCTCTTTTCCAAAATGCAGGTTCACTAATACTTTCAGAAATGAATAGCCAAAGACTGCTACATATAATCCTAATCTACCTCGCTGTCATCAACGTGGTCACGTTCTTCATGTACGGTGTTGACAAGTGGAAAGCTAAGAAGTCCAAGTGGCGCATAAGAGAGGCTGCACTTTTGGGATTGGCTATGCTTGGCGGAAGTATAGGAGCTTGGTTGGGAATGAAGGTCTGGCATCACAAGACCCAGCATAAGAAGTTCAAATATGGTGTTCCTGCTATCATCATTGTTCAGCTCATACTAATTGGCTATTTCCTCTATGAACAGTAAGATGGATTCGATGGGAAGAGCTATGTTGGGTGGGTCCGAGGATGATATTATATTCACCTAAAGCGGCAATCATTCATTTATTGAGAAAGTAATATGGCTTGGAAACTGAAATATCGCTGTAAGGCTTGTGGATATGAAGCTGAGGTGTATGACGGACGTGGTTTGTTCCGTCAGCAGATAACAGCCATGTCCTGTCCAGACTGCAAAACCATTCAGAATATTGTTGTAGGTGGTATCATCGCCGATGTGGCTCCATCCTATAGAAGCGAAGTGGGACGTCTGTGTTTGCAGTGTGGCAGTGACAAGATACGTATTTGGGACAAGAACACCTGCCCCAAATGTCAAGGTGAAATGGAGGATACGGGCGAGAAGGAGTTTTGGACATAACTCTCCCCTCTCCTCTCTCCTCTTTCCTCTTACACCCGTTTCAGTGAACGGCGGTAGGACATGGCAAACCAGATGCAGAGGGCCAGGGCAAGAAACACGACGAAGAGGCCTGCATAGAGCATCGTCATGTCGTCACCGCCAGAGGCTGCACCAGCCACAAAGTCCTGTGCTGCTGCTGTGTCAGTCGTGTCAGGCTTGGCAACAGGAGGATAGACGGCACGTACAGTGTCGTACTTGATGATTCGCTCATGTGGGTAAGGAGCAATGTCCAATAATAAATGTTGTAGCATCATAAAGCTTAATATTTTATGGGTTAAACAATGACTATATAATAGACAAGTATGAACAGCATGCCTACCAAGAAACTTATAGTGTTACAGAGAAGACCATAGACGAAGGCCTGCTTCCATCGCCTGACGAAGCAGAAGTACCATAGCGCCTCGATAATTACGATTATAATCTCAGCTAAGAGTAACGTTGTCAGATCGAATATCCACTCGCTAAATACAAGCCAGTTGAGAGGTAGGTTGGTAATGACGTTGATGGCGACGGATGCCCATAGTACCTTCGCTCTTCGTTCGCGCAGGAAAAACAGCACCCCCAGCTCAATGATGATAGTACAGACAAGCGGAACAAGGAAGGTGACAAGAGTAAAGTCCGTCAGCAAATAACCAGGCATGAGTGCTGCTGCCAACAGTCCGAAAGCCAGTCCCTCACGCTGTGGCAACAGCACGTTAGCCAGCCAGAGCGTTACAGGCATGGTGCAGTTAACGAGGAAAAGAGCAATCAGAGGTAAGAGGAGAGAGGAGAGAGGAGAGAGGAGAGAAGCAACGGTGCCTACTACCATCAGGATAACGGCCCAAAGCAATCCTATCCATTTACAGAGGAAACCGCCAAAGACTTTTCCCAACATAGCTGTGAGACCGAGTAGCAGCACCATCGCCTGTGTGCGCTCTATATCTGCGGTAACGTCCTCACTGAGCCAAGCCCGTAAGGCCACGACAGCCATCACGACGATGATAAGGACAGAAAAAAGTCTCTTATCAGCACCTCCACCTTGGAAATAAACGGTTCCATCCCTTACGGGGAGGGGGCGGAGGAGAATCTGAATAGCCCATATTGACAAGAGGCATGCCGCCAATAGGAAGCAATAAAGCATCCACCACGAGAAGAACACAGCACCAACCGCGAGTCCGAGGGCACCCGTAGAGACGAAGACACCTAGCGAACGGATGTCGTTACCTGTTTGGACAGCCACTTGCTGCCCACCCCACACATGAAACAGCGAGTTGCCGATGCCGAGTAGGACGGAGATTGCGATGGCGTTCATGGAGGATAAACCATTCTGGGAGATGGTGGTAAAGCCTGCAGCCAATGTAAGCAACAACATAGAAGCCAGCAGTATCCAGTGCTTATGCTCCAGTCGGTCCACAAGGTAGCCTGTCAAAGGTTGCGTCAGGAATGCCAAGACATTATAAAGAACAAAATAGCTGACGAACTGTGACGCATTGAAGGGAGACACCATCAGGTACAGACTGCAGATGCACAATCCGTCAACCAGGAAATGCAGCAATGCGCCGATTCCCACCATGCCGTATGTCTTAATACCTTTCTCCACTCTCCTCTCTCCTCTTTCCTCTCTCCTCTTTCCACTTACCTCTATCTAAACCGAGGCAATGGTGATGCGGCGGTTGCTGTTGTCGGCCATCACCTCGTTGACGATGTCGGTGACCTGTTGCTTCAACTCGTCAATAAATTGTTGGGCATCGTACTTTTGGTGCTCAATGTCTCGTAATTTCTTCTCCCAGATGCCTGTCAGCTCACAGCTCTTCAGCAGGTCCTCGCGAATGAGGTCAATGAGCTCGGTGCCTGTCTCTGTGGCCACAAGTCGCTTGCGTTCACGTTTGATGTAGTGGCGTTTGAAGAGCGTTTCGATGATGCTGGCACGGCTCGATGGGCGTCCGATGCCGTTCTCCTTCATGGCAGCACGCAGCTCTTCGTCATCCACGAATTTCCCCGCTGTTTCCATAGCACGTAGCAGTGTAGCCTCCGTATAATAAGGCGGGGGCGTGGTCATCTTCTCCGTCAGCGTGGGTTTGTGGGGACCGCTCTCACCTTTGGTGAAGGTGGGCAAGGTCTTTTCTTCTTTTTCGGACGACTCGGAGTTCTCGGGGGTCTCCGCGTTTTCGGAGCCCCCTCTTACCACTCTCCATCCTGGTTCGAGTATCTCCTTGCCTGTAACCTTAAACTCAACGCTGTCAACTTTTCCCAGTACCGTTGTCTGCGAGAACTTACAGTCAGGCAGGAACACCCCAATGAAGCGACGTGCCACGAGGTCATACACTTTACGCTCAGCGTCGGTGAGGTTTTGAGGAATCACGCCTGTGGGGATAATGGCGTGGTGGTCAGTTACCTTCGACGTATCAAATACTTTCTTTGATTTTCGGAGAGGTTTACCTCCGATAGGACGTATGAGATCAGCATAAGGAGCTATACCTGCAAATTTTACCTGAAAGAGTCCGTTCAGCGTCTGCGGACACTTGGGGTAGATATCATCTGAGAGGTATTGTGTGTCAACACGCGGGTAGGTGGTCAGCTTATGCTCGTAGAGCGACTGAATGAGGTTCAGCGTCTGCTCGGCCGAGAATCCGAATTTTTTGTTGCAATCAACCTGCAGGCTCGTCAGGTCATACAACTGAGGCGGCTGTTCCTTGCCTTCTTTTTTCTCTACCTTAGTGACGGTGAACGGTTTGCCCTCGATGGTTTTAAAGGCCTCTTCGCCCTCTTCCTTCTTGGTAAACTTGCCCTGGGTGGCAGTAAACGTAGTGTCGCGATAGACGGTGGCCAGTACCCAATAGGGCTCCGGCTTGAAGTTGTCAATCTCCTTCTGACGGTTGACGATGAGGGCGAGGGTAGGAGTCTGCACGCGTCCGATGCTGAGCACCTGACGGTTCTGGCCGTACTTCAGCGTATAGAGTCGTGTGGCATTCATGCCCAACAGCCAGTCGCCAATAGCACGCGACAAACCTGCCAAGTAAAGCGGTTGATAGTCCTGCTGATCCTTGAGGTTTTCAAAGCCTTCGCGAATGGCCTCGTCAGTCATTGACGATATCCACAGGCGGCTGACAGGACATTTGGCCTGTGCTTTTTGCATCACCCAGCGCTGGATGAGCTCACCCTCCTGTCCCGCGTCGCCGCAGTTGACGATGCGGTCAGCCTGCTGCATCAGTCGTTCTATGACGGCAAACTGTTTGGTGATGTGTTCCTGTTCAATGAGTTTGATGCCGAAGCGTTGGGGTATCATAGGTAGTTGTGTCAGCGCCCACGATTTCCACATGGGTGTGTAGTCGCCAGGCTCCTTCAGGGTGCACAGGTGACCATAGGTCCATGTTACCTGGAAACCATTACCTTCCATGTATCCGTCCTTCAATGCCGTAGCACCGATGATGCGTGCAATATCACGCGCTACGCTGGGCTTCTCTGCTATGCAAACAATCATAATGGGTGCAAAGGTACAAAATAATTGATAATTGGCAATTGATAATTGAAAATATTTTGTACCTTTGCAGGCATTATGAGAAAGATACTGCTGTATATGGTTTTGTCGACAGCGTTGCTGATGGGCTGGGGCTGTAACAGCCGACGTCCGTTACCAACGCAGGAAGACCTTCTGCGCGAGGATAGTCTGGAACGGCTGGCGCACTTGGAGAAACCGCGCACTTATGGCTCGGCAGAAGAGGAAATGATCATGTCGTTGCCATACAGAACGCTGCCTGTGACCTATGAGGAGGGCTTTGAACGTGCACTGACAGGCTTTGGCGACGTTCCCCCTACCATGGTGCCGTCGCTGTTAGGCGTGGAAGGACTGACGAAGACGAAGGCCGTGCGTCTGCCCGACAGGGACAGCGTCCACGTGGTCATCGTGGGCGGTGAGAATGCCGACGGCGCTCCTGTGGTACAGATGGTGACGCTGGCTCCTAAGACGTGGGAACCCATAGACGCGTTGGTGCTGTACGAGGAGACTGAGGTGGAGGAAGACGAGTTCACGGACGAGGAGGACCTGGGGCTGATTCGTGTGGAGTTCAGCGTAACGAGCCGTTACGAGATTTACATGCAGGAGGTGTTCCAGTCGTTTGTCGATGAGGAGCGTTCGCTGGAGGGCGTGTCGGTCTTCAGTATCGGCAGCGACGGCAGGTTCTTTCAGTTAGAGCATAATAAGTTGAATCATGGAGCAGAAGATGAATGAAGTAATAAAAGCCATCCGCGAGTCTATAGGCGGTGAGCTGACGGCAGAGACGATGGCACAGCTGAATAGTGACCAGATTACTTTGCTGGCTTGGGACATGGTGCATGGGGAGGTGATGGACGGCGGTTTCGTGCAGCTGATACATAACGGCTACGGCCCGTTTACATTTAAGAATCCGCTGGCCAAGGCCTTGAAACTCTGGGGGCTGCGCGACCTGTCGAAGCTGATATACGATGCCCATACGCTTTATGAGAAGTATGGGGCCGAGATTGAGCGTGACTGTACTGACGAGGAGTTTATGGCGCTGTTTGAGCAATATCCTCAGTTTGACGACCTTGACGACAAGTTCGTGGAAAACGAGGAGGATTGGACCATGCAGATAGCCGCCTACGTTGACCAACACATGGATAACTTTATAACGAAATGAACAAGGAACAACAGCTGCTTCGCAAGAAGAGCCCTATACAAATCAAGAACAAGAAAGCCTCGTTTGAGTATTTCTTCATCGAGGAATATACGGCAGGCATTGTGCTGACGGGTACGGAGATTAAGAGCATCCGTCTGGGCAAGGCCTCGCTGGTGGATACTTATTGTACCATCATCAACGGCGAGATGTGGGTGAAAGGCATGAATATCTCTACCTATTTCTACGGTTCCTATAATAATCACTCGACAAAGCGTGACCGCAAGCTGCTGTTGACGAAGCGTGAGATTCAGAAGCTGGCTTCTGCCACCAAGCAGACGGGCTACACCATTGTGCCTACACTGGTGTTTATTGACGAGAATGGACGTGCGAAGATGGACATTGCGCTGTGCAAGGGTAAGAAACAGTACGACAAGCGTCAGACGTTGAAGGAGAAGGAAGACCGCCGTGAGATGGACCGTGCAATGAAGATATGAAAGGAATCAGGGACGTTATCAAAGAGCGGATTCTCGTGCTCGACGGTGCGATGGGGACCATGATCCAGCAGTACGGACTGCGTGGAAACAATGATGTGTTCAACCTGTCGCACCCTGAGATTATCGAGGACATCCATTGCAAATACCTGGAGGCGGGGGCTGACATCATCAGCACCAACACGTTCAGCAGCCAGCGCATCAGTCAGGCGGACTATGAGCTGGAGCATGAGGCTCGCCATATGGCGTTAGAGGGTGCTCGCATAGCCCGTCGCTGTGCCAATGATTTCTCCACCGAGGAGAAACCGCGTTTCGTGGCTGGTTCGGTGGGTCCGACCAACAAAACCTGCTCCATGTCGCCTGACGTGAGCGACCCTGCCCGCCGCGACGTGACCTATTGCCAGCTTTACGAGGCTTACGTGGAACAGATGGATGCACTCATAGAGGGTGGGGTGGATGCCCTGCTCATTGAGACCATCTTTGATACGCTGAACGCCAAGGCTGCCATTGACGCCGCCGTCGCTGTCATGCAGCAGCGGAAGGTGGAACTGCCCATCATGCTCAGCGCTACCGTCAGCGATGCTGCAGGCCGCACGCTCTCCGGCCAGACGCTTGAAGCCTTTCTCGCCTCTGTCAGTACCTATCCCATTTTCTCTGTCGGACTGAACTGCTCGTTCGGTGCCGACCAGATGAAACCCTATCTGCGACAGCTGGCCCGTCGTGCACCTTATTATATTAGTGCCTATCCGAATGCTGGACTGCCTAACTCGATGGGGCTATACGACGAGACGCCCGACTCGATGGCACCCAAGATTGGGGAGCTGATTGACGAGGGACTGGTCAATATCGTGGGTGGCTGCTGTGGTACGACGGAGGAGTTTATTCGCCGTTATGTGCCGTTGGTGGAGGGCAAACAGCCCCATCAGCCTGCTCCGAAGCCTGAGACTATGTGGCTTAGCGGACTGGAGCTGTTGGACGTTACGCCTGACGTGCGTTTCGTGAATGTAGGTGAGCGCTGTAACGTGGCTGGTTCACGCAAGTTCCTCCGACTCATCAAGGAACATCAGTATGACGAAGCCGTCTCCATTGCCCGTAAGCAGGTGGAGGACGGAGCGCTGGTCATCGACATCAACATGGACGACGGTCTGCTGGATGCCAAGGCAGAGATGACGACGTTCCTCAACCTCATTGCAGCTGAGCCAGATATTGCACGTCGGCCTGTGATGATTGACTCGTCCGACTGGAACGTCATAACTGCCGGTCTGCAGTGTGTGCAGGGTAAGAGCATCGTGAACAGCATCTCGCTGAAGGAGGGTAAGGAGGTGTTTCTGAGTCATGCCCGCGACGTGATGCGCTATGGCGCTGCCGTCGTGGTGATGTGTTTCGACGAACAGGGACAGGCCACCACCTACGAGCGTCGCATAGAGATTGCCCAGCGTGCCTATCGGTTGTTGACCGAAGAGGTAGGCATGAATCCGCTGGACATCATTTTCGACCCTAACATACTCGCCATTGCTACTGGCATGGAAGAGCACAATATGTATGCTGCCGATTTTATCCGTGCTACGGCATGGATCAGACAAAACCTGCCTGGAGCCCATGTCAGCGGCGGTGTCAGTAACCTGTCGTTCTCTTTCAGAGGCAATAACTACCTCCGCGAGGCGATGCATGCTGTCTTCCTGTACCATGCCATTCAAGCTGGTATGGACTTCGGCATTGTCAATCCTGCCACGAAGGTGACGTATGATGACATACCGGCCGACCAATTGGCCGTTTTGGAGGATGCCATACTGAAGGGACTGCCTGACGGACTGATGGAGTTGGCACAGAGTACTCAGAATTCTCTGAGTTCTCAGAATACTCCGAGTACTCAGATAAAAGAGCAACTCCCCCTCGAAGAACGCCTTTCGCAGGCACTTGTCCGTGGAGTCGGCGACCATTTGGAAGAAGACCTGAAAGAGGCTCTTGAGAAATATCCGCGCGCTGTCGATATCATCGAAGGCCCGCTAATGGCTGGCATGAACAAGGTCGGTGAGCTATTCGGACAGGGAAAGATGTTCCTGCCGCAGGTGGTGAAGACCGCCCGCACCATGAAGCAGGCCGTCAGCATCCTGCAGCCTTATATTGAGGCAGGTCAGGTGGAAGGCTCGGCCAAGGCGGGCAAGGTGTTGCTGGCTACGGTGAAAGGTGACGTTCACGACATTGGGAAAAACATTGTGGCCGTGGTGATGGCCTGCAACAACTATGAGGTCATCGACATGGGCGTGATGGTGCCTGCCGAGGATATCGTGCGCAAGGCCAAGGAGGAGCAGGTGGATATGATAGGGCTGTCGGGACTCATCACCCCCTCGTTAGAGGAGATGGTCAACGTGGCTCGTGAACTGGAACGTGCAGGGCTGCACATCCCCATCATGATAGGTGGTGCAACAACCAGTGAGCTACATGTGGCGCTGAAGATTGCACCCGTCTATGGTGGACCGGTCGTGTGGCTGAAGGATGCTTCGCAGAATGCGCTGGTGGCTCAGCGTCTGATGGCTGACGAAAAGCAGGTGGAGCATGAGCTGGACGAGAAATACGAACAGCTGCGTGCGGGCTATGAGCAGCAGCAACAACAACTGTTGTCGCTGGAAGAGGCCCGTAAGAACAAACTGAAACTTTTTGAGGAATGATTAAGAATATTGTATTTGACTTAGGTGGCGTCATTATCACGCTGTCACAGGACGAGGCCATCCGACGTTTCGAGGCGCTGGGGCTGCAAGATGCCCGTCAGCGGCTTAATGCCTATACCCAGAGTGGCATCTTCGGTGACTTGGAAGCCGGAAAGATTGATGCTGAGACCTTCCGTGTGGAGCTCTCGAAACTCGTTGGTCATGAGGTGACGTACGAAGAGTGCCGTCATGCCTGGCTGGGCTATTGTAAAGAGCTTCCGCAGCGTAACCTCGATTGCTTGAAGCGTCTGCGTCAGGAGGGTTATCGTGTCATCCTTTTGTCGAACACCAACCCCTTCATGATGTCGTGGGCACTGAGTCCTGACTTCGACGGGCAGGGCCATTCGTTGGAGGACTATATGGATGCACTCTACCTGAGTTATAAGTGCAAGGTGATGAAACCCTCGCCAGAGCTCTTCCGACAGGTGCTCTTAGGCGAGCAGATACTGCCAGAGGAGACGTTGTTTGTGGATGACGGCCCACGTAACGTGGCGGCTGCCAGTCAGCTGGGTATTCATACCTATTGTCCTGAGAACGGGGCCGACTGGACGAAGGAATTATATGAAAAGATTAAAAACTGTTGAACGATATGAAACGACTTGTCCTTTTATTATCATTTGTCATCTGTTGTTTATCATTTAGCAACGTAGCTGCGCAACCCAAACGTGAGTTTCGTGGCGCATGGATTCAGGCCGTGAATGGCCAGTGGATAGGCATGGGAACGGAAAAGATGCAGCAGACGCTGACCTCGCAGTTAGACGCCTTGCAGCAGATGGGTGCCAACGTCATTATCTTTCAGGTGCGCCCGGAATGTGATGCGCTTTATCAGAGCAACATCGAGCCGTGGAGCCGTTTCCTGACCGGACAACAGGGCAAGGCCCCCAGTCCTTACTGGGACCCCTTGCAGTGGATGATTGATGAGTGTCATCACAGGGGTATGGAACTGCATGCCTGGATTAATCCCTATCGTGCTAAGACCAAGACGACGACTGTGGTCAGTCAGAACCATGTCTGCAGCACCCATCCGGAGCGTGTGTTCGAATACGACGGACTCTACATCCTGAACCCGGGAATGCAGGAGAATCGTGACTATATCTGTGAGGTGGCAGCCGACATCGTCAGTCGTTACGATGTTGACGGTATTCATTTCGATGACTATTTCTATCCTTATCCCGTTGCAGGACAGACCATACCTGACGATAGGGAATATGCTGCCAATCCCAATGGACTCAGCAACCGTAGTGACTGGCGACGCCATCAGGTTAACCTCTTTGTGAAACAGCTGTATGAGACCGTGCGTGGTATCAAACCCTGGGTGAAGATTGGCGTGTCGCCCTTCGGCATCTATCGGAACAAGAAGAACGACCCCAACGGCTCTGAGACCAATGGCCTGCAGAACTATGACGACCTGTATGCAGACATCCTGCTGTGGGTTAACAATGGCTGGGTGGATTATAATGTGCCGCAGATATATTGGGAAATAGGCAACCGTGCTGCCGACTATGACGAACTCATCCACTGGTGGAACCGTCATGCTGCAAACCGTCCACTGATCATCGGCGAAGACATTGAGCGTACGGCCAAGTTCGGACAACAGTCGCAGAAACATGCACTTTACGATGAGTGTCCGAACGTGAAAGGAACGGTGCTGTGGTATGCAAAGGCTGCCGTTGACAACGTGGGTGGCTATGCTGACAGACTGCGTACAAGCTATTGGCGTTATCCTGCCTTGCAGCCTTCCATGCCGTTTATCAGCAAGAAGACTCCAAAGAAGCCGCGTAAGTTAAAAGCCGTCTGGATGGACGATGACGAGCTGGTGCTTTGTTGGACGGCTCCAAAGGGTAGCGAATGGGAGCGTGAGGCCACCCGCTACGTGGTCTATCGTTTCCGCAATGACGAAAAGGTGAATACGGATGATGCGTCACACATTGTGGCTGTGACGGATGACACGTTCTATAAGTTGCCTGTTGTTGACGGTACACAGCGTTACGTCTATGTCGTAACAGCCCTAAACCGTTTGCAAAACGAGAGCAAAGGCGTCAAAGTCAAGGTGAGACTATGATTCCTTGATCAGGTCATCAAAGAAAGCATCGAGGTCTTTATCTAGATTGGGCAGCAATTCGCCGCCTAAAATAACCGTTTCCCCATCGGCTACATATAACTCGTCGATATGCTCACGGTCGTCATCTTCTAGTACGAAAGAGAAAGGATGCAGAATGGACATCTGCTCCACCATTTCGTTCATGTTTGTATGCAGAACAGTGCGTAGCGTCTTGGCGACGACTTTGTAGAAGTCCTCGTCCTTGTTATCAATCCACTGCTCAATAACAGCACGGTTTATCTCGTTGTCATCATCGTCAAAGGCTACCAGTTCACCCGTTTCCTGCGTGACGCGCAGGTGAATATCGGTCATAGCGGTAGCCTCCTCTGTTGGGGGAAATTTCTCAGCCACTTTTCGGATGGCTCTCTCAATTTGTTGAATCGTTTGTTCAGATGTCTCCATGTCTTCTCCTTTTTCTCGTTGCAAAAGTAAGAAAAGAAAGTGATAATTGCAAACGATTACGAGTTTTTTTCATAATTTATTTATATACATACGCCTTGTATTCGTTTTTTTTCGTACCTTTGCCGACACTTAAAAACAAATCAATGGGCGAGAAAATCACACATGCAGGAATAGTAGAGCAAATAGATGGGAGCAGAGTGCGAGTACGTATTGTGCAGACATCAGCTTGCGCTGCCTGTAAAGTGGCAGGCCATTGCAACGCTGCAGAGGCTAAGGAGAAGCTTGTTGATGTGTTTACGGCTTCGGCCTCACAGTGGAAGGTTGGCGATGCCGTGACAGTGGCTGCCTCACAGCAGATGGCTACGCAGGCCTTACTGCTGGCCTTCGGTCTGCCTCTGGTAATCATGCTGGCTGTCTTGTTGGCAGTGTTGTCGCTGACGGGTAGGGAAGGACTTGCCGCCCTTTGCGGACTGGGTGCCCTGCTGCCTTACTATGCTGTGCTGTGGCTGCTACGCAGTCGTCTGCAGCAGCGCATGGCTTTCTGGATAGAAGAATAATACTGAAACAAATAACAAACAAAACATTTATGGATTTCATTTTGATTGCAGTTGCAGTACTTGGCGCCATCGGACTGATAGCCGCCTTGATATTGTTTCTCTGCTCTAAGAAATTTGCCGTCTATGAAGACCCGCGTATTGCCCAGGTGACCGAGCAACTGCCTGGTGCCAACTGTGGTGGATGCGGATTTGCCGGTTGTGGCGGTCTGGCCGATGCATTGGTCAAAGGTGCTGACGCTGGCAGCCTTGACGGGCTGATGTGTCCTGTGGGCGGCAGTGAGGTGATGGGCAAGGTGGCCGACCTGTTGGGAATGGCTCTTGCCAACACAGAACCGATGGTGGCTGTTGTCCGTTGTAACGGAACGTGTGAGCTTCGTCAGCGTACCGTCGAATATAGTGGCTTGCGCACCTGTGCAGCAGTGAATGCCTGTGGTGCCGGTGAGACGGGCTGCGGCTTCGGCTGTCTGGGTTGTGGCGACTGTGTCAGTGCCTGCCAGTTTGACGCCATCCACATGAATCCCGAGACAGGTTTGCCTGAGGTCGATGATGAGAAATGTACGTCGTGCGGCGCTTGTGTCAAGGCTTGTCCGCGTCACATCATCGAACTGCGCAAGAAGGGACCGAAGAACCGTCGTGTCTTTGTCAGCTGTGTCAACAAGGACAAGGGTCCTGCTGCCATGAAGGCCTGCAAGGCTGCCTGCATCGGTTGCGGTAAGTGCGAGAAGGAGTGCCCGTTTGGTGCCATCACCGTCGAGAACAATGTTTCGTACATCGACTTCAACAAGTGCCGTCTGTGCCGCAAGTGCGTGGCTGTTTGTCCTACGAAGGCCATCCACGCTGTGAACTTCCCTGCTCCGAAACCTAAAGAAGAAAAGGAGGAAACCGTATGAACGCAAGAACATTCCGTATCGGTGGTGTACACCCCGAAGAAAATAAGTTGACCCACGAGGTTGCCACACAGGTGGCTCCGCTGCCCAAACAGGCCATCTTCCCACTCTCGCAGCATATCGGTGCTCCTGCCAAGCCTGTTGTCCAGAAGGGCGATAAGGTAAAGGTGGGCTCGCTGTTGGCTGAGGCTGGCGGCTTTGTGTCGGCTCCCATCTATTCGTCTGTGTCGGGTACCGTTTTTAAGGTAGATTCGGCCATTGATGCCACAGGCTATCGCAAGCCCGTTATTATTATTAATGTAGAGGGTGACGAGTGGGAAGAGTC
>CAMVQS010000058.1 GCA_947169685.1 uncultured Prevotella sp.
TTTCATGATTTATTACAAAAATATTGCGGCTCTTGACCAATATCAAGAACCGCAATTACCATACACATTATTATATATATGCGCGCGAGGATTACTCTCCATCAGGAGCATGGTCGATGAGATCCATGAACTGGTCAAGTTTTGGAGTAATAATAATCTGTGTGCGACGATTGCGCTGACGTCCCAGTTCTGTAGAATTAGTAGTCAGCGGATTATACTCACCACGACCGCCAGCGGTCAGACGCTTTGGGTCAACACCATAGTCGTTCTGCAGAGCCTGTACAACACTGGAAGCGCGGAGACAGGAGAGGTCCCAGTTGTTGCGGATGTTCTGACGGGTGATGGGCACATCGTCGGTGTTACCCTCAATAAGCACGTCGTAGTCCTTGTAGTCCATAATAATCTTAGCAATCTTCGAGAGCGTCACACTGGCACGTTCGTTGATTTCGTAAGAGCCACTCTTATAAAGCATATTGTCTGCCAACGAGATATAAACCACGCCCTTGAGCACCTGCACGTCAACTTCCTTTTTCTCGTCGTTGGAGAGCGAGCGGAGCAGATTGTTCTGCAGTACCATGTTGAGTGAGTCGCTCTTTGACTTCACCTCTACCAAGTGGCGGATGTACTGGTTGGACTCATTAATCTGATCGACCAACTTTTCGATAGAGATATTGTTCTGTGAACTGTTGGTCAGACTCTGGTCAAGCGAACGCTGCAGAGCTGCATAGGCTCTTTTCTGAGCCTCGAGCTGTTCTTCGAGACTGGTAACACGGGCACGAGAAGCGGCTAACTGTTCCTTGGTGTCCTGATAGTTGGTAGTCAGTTCCTTATTCTCAAGACGACAACTTTCAAGTTCCTTCTTGCTGGCACAGCTACTCAGTGTGAGTGCTCCTGCAGCCAGCGCAATCATGAATAAATTTTTCTTGTTCATAATCATACGTTTTTATTGATTTCGGCTGCAAAGTTATGAATTAGGCAGAATCTGCTGTCAAAAGGCCTCTGCATTTAGGTTATTTTAACCTCAACGGCAAGTGGTTAACGGTTTTTTAGGTTATTTCCGCAAAAAAGGATGTGTGCTTTTCTAATATTATTTGGCAGAAATAAAAAAAATACCTACCTTTGCACGCAAAATCAATATACTCATATATAATAAGGTAATGATACTCTTTTTTAAAACCCCACAACAGAGCGTGATTGCCACTCAGGCAGACCACATGCTCAGTGAAAACGAAGTACGCGAACTATGTTGGCTTTACGGAGATGCCGAGTTGCTGACGGACAGTAAACTGGAAGGTTTCTTTGTCGGCCCACGCCGCGAAATGATTACTCCTTGGAGTACGAATGCCGTTGAGATTACTCAGAACATGGGTCTTAGCGGCATTCTGCGTATAGAGGAATACTTCCCCGTAAGCTCCAAGGACGCAGAGCACGACGAGATGCTGCAACGTATGTATAACGGTCTGGACCAGCACATCTTCACCATCAATCTGCAGCCTGAGCCCATCAAGTATGTAGATAATCTGGAGGAGTACAACGAACAGGAGGGTCTGGCTCTGTCGAAAGAAGAGATTGAATACCTGCATAAGATTGAGGAGCAGAACGGCCGTCCGCTGACCGACTCCGAGATCTTCGGCTTTGCCCAGATCAACTCAGAGCACTGCCGTCACAAGATTTTCGGCGGTACGTTTATCATTGACGGCAAAGAGATGGAAAGCTCGTTGTTCCAGATGATCAAGAAGACAACACAGGAAAATCCCAATAAGATACTGTCAGCCTACAAGGACAACGTGGCCTTTGCACAAGGCCCCGTAGTGGAGCAGTTTGCGCCGAAGGACCAGAGCACAAGCGACTGGTTCCGCGTGAAGGAGATTGAAAGCGTCATCTCATTGAAAGCCGAGACGCACAATTTCCCCACTACAGTGGAGCCGTTCAACGGTGCCGCTACAGGTACTGGCGGTGAAATCCGTGACCGTATGGGCGGCGGTGTCGGCTCGTGGCCGATTGCCGGCACAGCAGTTTATATGACTGCATATCCTCGTTTGCACGACGATGAGGGGAGCGCCCGCGACTGGGAGGATATCCTACCCGTACGCCAATGGTTGTATCAGACCCCGCAACAAATATTGACTAAGGCCTCGAATGGTGCCTCTGATTTCGGCAACAAATTTGGTCAGCCACTAATTTGCGGTAGTGTGCTAACATTCGAACACCAAGAGGGTCAAGAGAAATATGCGTACGATAAAGTCATCATGCTGGCCGGCGGTGTGGGTTACGGCACCAAGCGTGACTGTCTGAAGAAAGAGCCGCAGAAGGGCAACAAAGTCGTTGTGGTTGGCGGTGACAACTATCGTATTGGTCTAGGTGGCGGCTCAGTATCGTCCGTTGATACCGGCCGCTACTCAAACGGTATTGAACTGAATGCCGTACAGCGTGCGAACCCCGAGATGCAGAAGCGTGCCTACAATCTGGTACGTGCACTTTGCGAAGAGGATGTAAACCCCGTCGTCTCCATTCACGACCACGGCTCTGCCGGTCATCTGAACTGCCTCAGCGAACTCGTGGAAGAGTGTGGTGGCGAGATTGACATGACAAAACTGCCCATCGGAGACAAGACGCTGAGCGCTAAGGAGATCATTGCCAACGAGAGTCAGGAGCGTATGGGGCTGCTGATTGACGAAAAGCATATTGACCACGTCCGTAAAATTGCCGAACGTGAGCGCGCTCCGCTTTATGTAGTAGGCGAGACCACGGGCGATGCACACTTCTCGTTCAAGCAGGGCGATGGTGTCAAGCCGTTTGACCTTGACGTTGCACAGATGTTCGGCCACTCCCCCAAAACCATCATGGTGGATAAGACCGTAGAACGTCACTATCAGGATGTGACCTACACGCAGGATAAGATTAACGAATACCTTAAGCGCGTGCTCCAGTTGGAAGCTGTGGCCTGCAAGGACTGGCTGACTAACAAGGTTGACCGTTCTGTGACAGGCAAGATTGCCCGTCAACAGTGTCAGGGCGAAATACAGTTGCCGCTGAGTGACTGTGGTGTGGTGGCACTCGACTACCGTGGCGAAAAGGGCATCGCAACAGCCATCGGTCATGCGCCACAGGCAGGACTTGCCAGTCCATCTGCCGGTTCCGTGCTTTCAGTGGCCGAGGCATTAACAAATATTGTCTGGGCGCCGTTAGCTGACGGTATGGACTCATTGTCATTGAGTGCCAACTGGATGTGGCCCTGCCGCAGTCAGGAAGGCGAGGATGCCCGTCTGTATGAGGGTGTGAAAGCCCTATCGGATTTCTGCTGCGACCTGCACATCAACGTACCTACCGGCAAGGACTCGCTGTCACTCTCGCAACAATATCCCAACGGTGAGAAGATTATCTCTCCGGGTACCGTTATCGTGAGTGCAGGCGGTGAAGTGTCAGACATCAAGAAGGTGGTTAGTCCCGTCTTGGTAAACGACAAGAACGCCTCACTTTATCATATTGACTTCTCGTTTGACGAGCAACGTTTGGGCGGCAGTGCTTTGGCACAGAGCCTTGGCAAGGTGGGCGATGATGTGCCGACGGTAAAGAATCCTGAGTACTTTGCCGATGCCTTCATGGCCGTTCAGGAAATGATTAACCGTGGTTGGATTATGGCTGGTCACGATATTTCTGCCGGTGGTCTCATCACCACACTGCTGGAAATGTGCTTCGCCAACACCAAAGGTGGTATGCATATCAACCTGCACGACCTTTGTGCCGACGGTGATATCGTGAAGACGCTGTTTGCTGAGAATCCAGGCGTAGTGATTCAGATCAGTGATGAGCATAAGCAGGAGTTCCGTGAGTTCATGGAGGAACAGGGTGTTGGCTTTGCCAAAATTGGCTACCCCGTTGAGGACAGCCGCACTATTGAGGTAGTTTATCCTAGTACGACTAGCCAGACGAGTTCTACCAGTTTCGACATCGATGCCCTGCGCGACGTATGGTATAAGACCTCTTACTTGCTTGACCGCAAGCAGAGTTTCAACGGCAAGGCTAAGGAACGTTACGAGAACTATAAGCAGCAGCCACTGGAGATAAAGTTCAACAAGGACTTCACAGGTACGCTTGCACAGTATGGCCTGAATCCCCGGAGAACTCAAAACACTCCCAATATCCCCAAGGCTGCCATCATCCGTGAGAAAGGTACTAATGGTGAACGCGAGATGGCCTATTGTCTCTATCTGGCAGGCTTTGACGTGAAGGATGTCATGATGACCGACCTCATCAGCGGACGTGAGACACTGGACGAAGTCAACATGATTGTGTTCTGCGGCGGTTTCTCCAATTCCGACGTACTCGGCAGTGCCAAGGGATGGGCAGGTGCATTCCTCTTCAACCCCAAGGCAAAGGAAGCTCTTGACAAATTCTATGCCCGTAAGAACACGCTCTCGCTGGGTATTTGCAATGGCTGCCAGCTGATGGTTGAGCTTGGCCTTACTGGTGCCAAGGGTGCCAAGATGCTGCACAACGACTCGCATAAGTTCGAGAGCGAATTTATCTCGCTGACTATTCCGCAGAATGACAGCGTGATGTTCGGTTCGCTGAGCGGTAATAAGCTCGGTCTGTGGGTAGCCCACGGAGAGGGTAAGTTCTCACTGCCCGAAGCCGAGAACGAGTACAACATCATTGCGAAATACAACTACCATGGCTATCCCGCTAACCCCAACGGCTCCGACTACGACGTAGCTGGTATCTGCTCGGCTGACGGTCGCCATCTCTGCATGATGCCCCATTTGGAGCGTGCCGTATTCCCCTGGCAGTGCGCCTGGTATCCACAGGAGCGTCGTATGGACGAGGTAACACCATGGATTGAGGCATTTGTGAATGCCCGCAAATGGATTGAGCAACAATGAACATCTATTGGGAATCATTTAAGACATTCTTTAAGATAGGCATGTTCACCCTTGGCGGTGGATATGCCATGATTCCTTTGATTGAGGAAGAGGTGATAAACAAACACAAATGGGTATCGAAGGACGAGATGCTCGACCTCATCGCCATTGCACAAAGTTGCCCAGGCGTATTTGCCATCAACATTAGTGTCTTCATTGGATACAAGCTACGCAAAGTACGTGGCGCGACAGCAGCTGCACTCGGCACTGCCCTCCCCTCTTTTCTCATTATACTGGCCATCGCCATGTTCTTCCATCAATTTGAAGACAACAAGGTTATTGCAGCCATGTTCCGCGGCATCCGTCCTGCTGTTGTTGCGTTGATTGCCGTACCAACTTTCAATCTAGCCCGACGTGCTCGTCTGAACAAATACACTCTTTGGATTCCCATTGTTTCGGCATTGGCCATCTGGTGGATTGGTGTATCTCCCATTTGGATTATCATCATTGCCGGCATTGGTGGTTTTTTATGGGGAAAGTTGAACGTTAAAAGCTAAAGGCTAAGATGATCTACGTTTATCTATTTCTGACATTCTTCGAGATTGGCCTTTTCGGTTTCGGCGGCGGTTACGGTATGCTGTCGCTTATCCAAGGAGAGGTGGTTCACCACTGGGGATGGATGACAACGGCAGAGTTTACGGACATTGTCGCTGTCAGTCAGATGACCCCCGGCCCCATTGGTATCAATAGTGCAACCTACTGCGGTTACACTGCCGTGTTCAATGCTACAGGCAGTCACACAATGGCTGTGTTTGGCAGCATTACAGCAACATTTGCATTGGTGCTACCCTCGCTCATCCTCATGATACTCATCAGCAAACTCTTCATGAAGTACATGCACACACATCTCGTACAATCCGTATTCAGCGGTTTACGACCTGCCGTCGTGGGTTTGCTAGCAGCAGCTACACTACTACTCATGACACCAGACAACTTCTCAACTCCGATAGAAAACCCCTGGCAGTTTTCCGTCAGCGTCTTTCTGTTGGTTGCCACATTCGTGGGAACCATGTTCCTGAAAATTAATCCCATCCGCATGATTTGCTATGCGGCCCTTGCGGGACTCGTTCTACTGTATTGAAAACTATTCAGCTAATGTAAAGTCAAGCTGACGCTTCTCGATGTTGGCCTTTGCCACTTGAATAGTGATGGGATCGCCTAATTGATACTTGTGATGATGGCGACGTCCAACTAAGCAGTAATTCTTCTCATCGAAGTCGTAGTAATCGTCGTCGAGGTCGTGCATGGGTACCAGACCCTCGCAGTGGTTCTCGTCTATCTCACAGTAGATGCCGTACGACTGGATGCCGCTGATATGAGCCTCATAGGTATTGCCAATCTTGTCGGCCATAAATTCCACCATCTTATACTTGATGCTGTCACGCTCGGCATTCTGGGCTACCTGCTCCATGTCGGAACAGTGTTCACACAGTTCTTCGTATTTGTCGCGATTGGCAGAACGCGCTCCCTCCTGATACTTCGTCAGCAGACGGTGTACCATGGTATCGGGATAACGGCGGATGGGTGACGTGAAGTGGGTATAGTAGTCGAAAGCCAGTCCGTAGTGACCGATGTTGTGGGTGGAGTATTTGGCTTTCATCATAGCACGCAGGGCGACGGTCTCAATGAGATTCTGCTCACGCTTGCCCTGGGCTCCCTCCATGAGCGCATTAAGCGATTTCGAGATGGCCCCCTTAGTGCCGCCGGTCTTGAGCTTGTAGCCGAACTTGACGACGAACTCGCGCAGGGCCTCGAGCTTGGTGGGGTCGGGCTGGTCGTGGACTCGGTAGGGAAGGGTCTTGGCCTTTACGCCCTTCTTGACCTTACCGATCATTTCGGCTACGCTACGGTTGGCCAGCAACATGAACTCCTCGATGAGCTGGGTGGCATCGTTTGACTTCTTGAAGTAGCAACGTGTGGGTTTGCCCTTCTCATCAATGTCGAAGTGCAGCTCTTCGCGGTCGAACTTCACGGCTCCACCTTTGAAGCGACGCTCACGCAGCTTCTTGGCCAGACGGTCGAGGGTACGCAGTTCTTGGGTGTAGTCGCCATCTTTGCCTGTCAGTATCTCCTGCACCTCCTCGTAGGCATATCTCCTGTTGCTGCGAATGACGGTATGTGCCAGGTGCCAGTGCTTGATGTTGGCTTCCTCGTCGAGTTCGAAGATGGTAGAGTAGCAGAGCTTTTCCTCGTCAGGACGTAGGGAGCAGATGAAGTTACACAGGTGTTCGGGCAGCATGGGGATGGTACGATCAACGAGATAGACGCTGGTGGCTCGCTTCACGGCTTCCTTGTCAATGATAGTACCTTCCTTGACGTAGTGGCTCACGTCGGCAATGTGGACGCCAACCTCCCATAGACCTTTCTTTATTTCACGAAAACTCAGCGCATCGTCAAAGTCCTTGGCATCCTTCGGGTCGATGGTGCAAGTCCACACGTTACGGAAGTCCTCGCGACGGCTGATTTCCTCGGGTGTGATACCGGCATCGATCTTGGCAGCAGCATCCTCGACGGCTTTGGGATAACGATAAGGCAGACCGTATTGTGCTAGAATGGCGTGCATCTCAGCATTGTTCTCACCTTGCTTGCCGAGGATGTCAATGACCTCACCGACAATGTTTTTCGAGTCCTTCGACGGCCACTGGGTAATTTTCACCACGGCCTTGTCGCCCGTTTTGCCACCTTTCAGTTTCTTCTTGGGTACCATGATGTCGTGGACGAAGATGTTACCTTCGGTAATGAGGAAGGCGTAGTCCTTCTCGACCATCAGTTTACCTACGGCCTGGTCCATCTTGTGGGAGAGAATCTCCGTGACCATCGCCTCCTTGATATGGTTCTGGCGGCGTGCCATGAGCGATACACGGACACGGTCTCCGTTAAGCGCGAACATCGAGTTGCGCTCAGAAACGAAGATGGGCTTGCCGCCGTCATCGGGCATAAACGAGTTCTTGCCATTGGCCTTACGGATAAAGGTTCCCTCCTGCACTTGTCCTTTGGTGTTCAGCCGATAGGATGTCTCGGAAACTTTTGAGAGATAATCATCCCATGCCATCTCCTCCATTGTGTCAATGGCGAGCATCTTGGCAGGGTGAGTGTCGAGCTTCAGAGCCCGGAATATCTGTTTGAACGATAATGTCTCGTTAGGGTTCTGCTGAAACAGTGTCTGCAGCATTTCTGCCACCTGTTTCTTGTTCAGTCGTTTTCCACCTTTTTTCTTTCCCATAGTTCTTTGTTTTTAGTTGGGACAAAAGTAGCATAAAAAATAGAAAAATAAAAAAATAAAAAAATAAAAAAGGTTAAGCGACAGCAAAAATCTTTATACTTTATTCCATAAACTTTAAACTTTACAGTATCTTTGTAGTCAGATTCATGAATAGCATCCATAGACAATGAAACAGAAAGTATTATCATTATTTATTTTGCTGGCAATGAGTTGCCTGACAGTTGTTGCTCAACAAATGAAGTTTGGGAAACCGACCGACGAGGAACTTAAGATGACGGTCTATGAACCCGACAGCTCAGCAGAAGCAGTCGTGCTCTGCAAGTTGACGGATGTGGGTTATACCATTCAGCAAAGCAGTTTCTTGGTGGATTACAAGGAGAAGTTCCGCATCAAGGTGTTGAAACCTGAAGGTGCCCGCTTTGCCAAGGTGGTCATACCTTATCAGCAGTACGTTTCGATAAACAATATCGGAGGTACGAAACTCACGGGTATGGCTCTTCCCAAGCCTGGCGGCAGCTCTGATTCTTATTTCGAGGGCGAAGGGGTTTCCATGATGGAAGGTGTCTTTGGTACTGATGCCGATGACATCGTGGAGGACATCAAGGCTATTGCCTTCAATCTGGAAGGTAGCAAAGTGGTGAAGACGTCATTGAAGAAAAGTGACATCGTGAGAACGAAAATTGATGACCAAAACTATCAGTTGGAGTTCACTGTTCCCAACGTGAAGGAGGGTACAGTGATAGATGTTGAGTATAATATCCACAGCCAGCTCTTTTGGCAGTTGCGTGACTGGTATGCCCAGTGCGAGATTCCTGTGGTCTATGCCAAGCTGGACATGAATATCCCCACCTATCTGATTTTTAATATTGAGGATTATGGTATCCAGCGTCTGACATATACCTGTACTGCCGGTTCCATGAAATTCAAGCTGGTCAACGACCCCCTGTCTAATCCGATGACTATCTCCACCAACCATTACGTCTATATTGGACGCGACCTGAAAGCGATGCGAAAAGACGACAACTATGTGTGGAACGTGAAGGACTACTGTGCAGGCATTACCGCCGAGCTTAAGTCGTACCGTCTGCCAGGCATGTCGGAGATGGAATTCGCCAGTACATGGCAGCAAGTTGACGAGCTGATTCTCAGTTCTGATCCTTTCAATCTGCAGCTGAATGCCCACAGCCCTTTGCATCAGCAGCTGCAGGATGCCCATATTCAGGACATCGCCAACCAACAGGAGCGTGCCGCCGCTGTCTATCAGCTGGTGATGAAGCATGTCACGTGGAACGGCAAATATGACCTGTGGCCCAAACCCACCAAGGAGATGCTCCAGCAGGGAACGGGCAGCAATGCCGATATCAACATGTTGCTCATCCAGTCGCTGAAGGATGTCGGTCTGGAGGCTGCCCCTGTGTTATTACGAAGTCGTAACCAGGGTATGCTACCCTATAACTTCCCTTCGTTCAGGAAGCTCACTACGTTTGTCGTCGGCATCAAACAGTCTGCTCAGCAATATGCCTACATTGACGCCTCATCGACAGGTGGCTGGTTCAACGCACTGCCTGCATCGCTGTTAGTGGAGCGTGCCCGTCTGCTGCAGAAAGGAAAGTCACAATGGGTTAACCTGTCGAAGTTGTCTGGCTCACAGACCAAGACTGTTATTAATGCTACTTTGTCGGCTGACGGCAGGCTAAGTGGAACGCAGACGACCACTTATACAGGCAATGCTGCGATGGCCTATTGTCAGGCAAAGCATCTGACAGGTTTCAGCCCGTCAGTCACAGACTCTGTTGAGTTTACCCGTCAGGGAATCGTGGAAGGTGGGCGCATCAGTATCAGTCCCTTTAATACACCGCCGATGCCAGAAAATCCATTTACTGAAGAGCAGCGTTTGATGCCTATAGAGTTTCCTTGTCTCCAGTCAGAACAGATTGTCGTCAATATAACCCTGCCAGATGGCTATGTTGTAGAGCAGAAGCCCCAAGCGCAGGTGCTTACCAATACCGATAAGAGCATCACCGGACGGTTGTTCTCCAGTTTTGAGGGCAATCGGGTGCAGGTGCGCTATCAGTTAAATGTCACTAAGTTGACACAGCCTCAAGCCAATTACTCCAGCATTCGTGAGCTCTATGAGCTGTTAGCAGAGCGTACGAAGGACATGCTGGTCATTTCCCGTACTCCTAATTCTACAGGAGAATGAAGATACTGGTTACAGGGGCCAGTGGATTCATAGGCTCGTTTATCGTTGAGGAGGCCCTTGACAGGGGCTTCGAGGTGTGGGCTGCCGTGCGCCGCTCAAGTTCACGTGAATATTTGAAGGACGAGCGCATTCATTTCATTGAGCTCAACCTCTCATCGCAGAAACAGCTGGAAGAGCAACTGAAAGGACAACAGTTCGACTACGTGGTACATGCTGCAGGAGCTACGAAATGTCTGCATGCATCCGACTTTTTCCGAATCAACACGGAAGGGACGAAAAACCTTGTTCGAGCGTTAATAGCAGTCGGTATGTCATTGAAACGTTTTGTGTTTGTCAGTAGCCTGAGCATCATGGGAGCCATCCGTGAGCAACAGCCTTATCAGGAAATTCGCGATACTGACACACCGCAGCCCAATACGGCCTATGGTCGCAGTAAGCTGGAGGCAGAGCATTTTTTGGATTCCCTGACTTCTTTCCCCTATGTCATTCTGCGTCCTACGGGGGTATATGGTCCGCGTGAGAAGGATTATTTCATGCAAATTAAGAGCATCAAGGGACATGTTGACTTTGCTGTAGGATTTACTCGTCAGGACATCACCTTTGTCTATGTCACTGATGTGGTGCAGGCGGTCTTTCTCGCCTTGGAGAAAGGGCAGACAGGGCACCGTTATATCTTGAGTGACGGTGAGGTATATCAGTCGGCGACCTTTAGCAACTATGTCCATGAGGAACTGGGACGTCCGTGGTGGATTCATATCACTGCTCCTGTGTGGGTGTTGCGTATTGTCACGTTCTGTGGTGAGTATTGGGGACGCTGGACCAAGAAGATGACAGCACTGAATAATGATAAGTTCAACATCCTGCGACAGCGCAACTGGCGTTGTGACATCAGTCCTGCTCGTTGTGAATTGGGATATGAGCCGAAGGTCAAACTCAAGGAGGGTGTTCATAACGCCGTTGTATGGTATAAGGAAAACGGATGGATCTGAAAAAGCTGTTTGCTATTGAGAAGAAACCCAAGAAAGGGTTGTTTGCTGTCGAGTGGGTTGTCATGGGCTACTTGGTGCTGACTACGCTGGTGATGTTGTTTACCTATGTGAAGCTGCAGAATCCAGAATCCATGCTTTGGGGGCGCTTTCGCGTGGTAGCTATCACCGCTGCCATGTGGGGCATTTATCGTCTTGTCCCATGTCGGCTAACACGTTTATGCCGCATTGCGGCACAAATGGCGCTGCTCTCCTGGTGGTATCCTGATACCTACGAATTGAATCGCATTCTGCCTAATCTCGATCATATTGCAGCAGCGAAGGAACAACTGCTCTTTGGTTGTCAGCCAGCATTGTTGTTCTCACAAAAGGTTCCGTATTTTCTGTTCAGCGAGCTGATGAACCTGGGCTATACTTGTTATTTCCCATTGATTGCTGTGGTCACGGTGTTCTATTTCTTCTTCCGTTATCAGCAGTTCATGCGTGCTACCTTTATTATTTTAGCATCGTTCTTCGTGTATTATGTCATCTTTATTTTCCTGCCAGTGGCGGGGCCGCAGTATTATTATCCTGCTGTTGGTCTGGAGCAGGTAAGTCAAGGTGTGTTTCCTAACCTGCACGACTATTTCATGACCATGCGTGAGGCACTGGCTACACCTGGTGATCCTAACGGTGTGTTCTATCAGATGGTGGTTGATGCTCATCAGGCAGGAGAGCGTCCAACAGCAGCCTTCCCCAGCAGTCATGTGGGTGTTTCTACAATCCTAATGCTGTTGGCGAGGCAGACACGTAACCGACGTTTCTTCTGGTTGCTCCTTCCGTTCTACGTATTGCTCTGTCTCAGCACGGTCTATATCTATGCTCACTACGCCATTGATGTGCTTGCAGGCTGGATTTCTGCACTGATACTATTCCCCTTATTATACCTTGTACACAGCCGATATACAAAGGAATGATAAAGTACATGTAAGTAACATTATAAAATCATAAAATTATTAAACACAAAAAAAGGGACTTCGCCAAGTCCCAACCTTTGTTAACCTTAAATCTAATACTATGAAAAACACATTGCAAAGATACAGGGTTTAGGGCAACTATGCAAGGAAATGATATAAAAATAGTGTAAATATAACACTTTCTTGATATAAATCAAGCAAAAAGAGCATGAAATGAAGAAAAAAGAGAGACAAAACGCATTTTTAGGAGCACAAATTTGGTGGGTTCTGAAAAAATACTTACCTTTGCACAAACATAAAACAATAGGTGACATTCGAGAAATGAGGATTCCGACAGAAACGTTGTCGGGATTCTTTCTTTTTGACAACCCAAAATAAGCAGATAATAGTAAATAAAACAACTAAATAAGAAAATCATTATGGCATACATGTCACAAGAAGGCTACGATAAGATGATAGCCGAATTACAGCGACTGGAAAGCGTAGAGCGCCCCAAAGCGTCGGCAGCTATCGCTGAAGCAAGAGACAAGGGCGACCTGAGCGAGAACTCAGAATATGATGCGGCAAAGGAAGCACAGGCTCGTTTAGAAGACAAGATTAACCAGTTGAAGCTTGCCATTCAGGACGCGAAGGTTGTTGACACATCACGCTTGAGCACAGATTCTGTACAGATTCTAACCAAGGTGGAAATGACCAACCTAACAACGAAGGCAAAGATGAACTATACCATCGTCAGTGAAAACGAGGCTAACCTGCGTGAAGGCAAGATTTCCATTAAGACCCCCATTGCACAAGGTCTTTTGGGCAAAAAAGTTGGCGAAGAAGTGGAGATTCAAATTCCACGTGGTACTATCAAGTTACGAATCGATAAAATTAGTTTGGCATCATGAGTATTTTCAGTAAGATTGCTGCTGGTGAGATTCCCAGCTACAAGTGCGCAGAGAATGAGCAGTTTTATGCCTTTCTCGACATCAATCCGCTGGTAAAGGGGCACACACTGGTAATTCCCCGCCGCGAAGTAGATTACATCTTTGACATGGGTGACGAAGAGCTTGCAGCATTTCAGCTTTTTGCTAAACGTGTAGCGCAAGCAGTAGGCCGTGCTTTTCCCTGTAAAAAGGTGGCACAGGTGGTGCTAGGCCTTGAAGTACCCCACGCCCATATTCACCTCATTCCTATGCAAAGTGAGGCTGATGCGGACTTCCGTCGTGAGAAACTGAAACTTACAGAAGAGGAGTTTCAGGAGATTGCCGCAAAAATAAGAGAGGAGTTCAAATGAACTCCTCTCCATATTTTATCTGTACCTCATTTACATATTTCCGGATGAGAGCAGAAGAATCACCTTTCTTACATATAAGTAATACATTATCTTTCTCCGCAACAATATAACCATCAAGTCCGTTGATAACAGCTAAATGATCTTCTGGCAACTTGACAACATTGTTGTGACAATCCTCTATAATGACCTGTGAGTTAACCACCACATTATCTCCCTCATTCTTACTCATGCACTCATAGATACTATGCCATGTCCCCAAATCAGCCCATCCAAAATCGCAGCGCATCACACAAACATTTTCTCCCTGCTCCAATAGTCCCCTATCAATAGCCACATTGGGCAATGAAGCGTAATTTCGTTCAATATATCCTAATATTTGATCATATGTATATGTATGTCCTTCACACAAGTCCGGAGTGAATATATTGAAAAAAAGTTTCTTCAGACGCTGACGCAGATAGAGTCCATTGGTCAGAATAAGACCTGTATTCCATAAAAACTCCCCACTTTCCACAAACATCTGAGCAAATTCACGCTCAGGTTTCTCCGTAAACGATTTTACATGGAACACGTCTTCATGAGGAGTAGTTCCGTCCATCTGAATATAACCGTAACCAGGTTCAGGACGCGTAGGTTTGACACCCATAATCAGCACAATATCATGATTTGACACAATTTCCAGTCCGTCCACGATATCCTTATTAAACGCTTCTTCATTTAAAACGAACTGGTCACTAGGAGTAATAATGATATTTGCATTCTCTGCTCTTCTTAAGATATCAATAGTAGCCCATGCAACGCTGGCTGCAGTGTTACGGTTTACAGGTTCAATCATCATGCGATCATCCTGCAATTCCGGCAGTTGTTCTTTAACGAGTGGAGCATATTCCTGATTTGTACAAACATATATGTTTTCAGATGGCAGCAATTTACTAAAGCGGTCAAAAGTGGCCTGAATCTGCGTCCTGCCCGTTCCAAAGAAATCGATGAATTGTTTAGGCTTCTTGTCACGACTGTATGGCCATAGACGACGCCCACGCCCCCCAGCCAATATTACGCAATAATTCTTAGCGTTCTTCTCCATAATGTAATAGATTTAGTTTTTAGCGCCATAAAGGTACATATTTTTTATGAACTATGCAAGCAAATAAAGATTTTTCTCTTAAAAATTTGTCAATTCAGAAAATATGTGTAACTTTGCACCGCTTTTGAGCCCAGATGGCGGAATCGGTAGACGCGCTGGTCTCAAACACCAGTGGGGCAACCCGTGCCGGTTCGACCCCGGCTCTGGGTACAAAGCTTAAAAGCAAAAGAGTGTTACAAAATCCTGTAACACTCTTTTTATATGTCTTATTTTATACTGATATACGGGTCACCTGCATAACTGCGTGTATTAGCCAAAGATCTTGACCAGTCTGAAGAT
>CAMVQS010000059.1 GCA_947169685.1 uncultured Prevotella sp.
TGTTTTGTTACCCCACGATTGGCGAGACGGGAAATGGCCGACTACACGTTGTCGCGCCTCTTGCCACTCTCGGCCTATTACGACCTGCAGACCAACACACCGTTGCTCTCCTCCAGTTCGTACCCCACGACTACACAGGACTTCGGCCTGTCGCTGAAGTTCTCGCTGACACGATAAAAAAGAAGCTCCTTGCAACTTACTGCAAGGAGCTTCTTATTATCTCTAAACTCTGAACTAAATCCCTGCCAGTTCGATGACCTTATCGACAGCTGCGGAAAGTCCGTCAACGTTCTTACCGCCTGCTGTAGCGAAGTGAGGCTGTCCGCCGCCACCGCCTTGGATGAGTTTGGCAGCTTCGCGTACCAACTGGCCTGCGTTGAGGCTATGGTCGCTGACCATGTCGTCAGAGAGCATGATGGTAAGCAGCGGCTTGTCCTGATACTTTGATCCGATGACGCAGAGCAGGTGCTCGGGCTGTGCCTGACGAATCTTGAAGGCAAGATCCTTGGCCGACTGTGCATCTATGGGCAGCACGGCACTGATCACCTTCACGCCGTTTACTTCACGGGCTTTCTCCAGAAGCTGGTCCTTGAGGCGCTCTACGGCCTGTGCCTGGAAGCCCTCAATCTCCTTCTTCATGGCATCGTGCTCGTCAATGTACTTGCGGATGACGCCTTGCAGGTCCTTGGCATTGTTGAAGAACGACTTAACGGCCTTCAGCGTATCCTCCAACTGGTAGAGCATCTCCTCGCACTCGCGGCCTGTGGTGGCCTCGATACGGCGGATACCGGCAGCCACGCTGCTCTCAGAGAGAATCTTGAAGAAACCGATGCGGCCTGTCGATGTGGCATGGATACCACCACAGAACTCACACGAAGGACCGAAGCGAACCACACGCACCTTGTCGCCGTATTTCTCACCGAAGAGGGCAATAGCCCCCAACTTCTTGGCTTCGTCGAAGGGCATGTCGCGGTGCTCGTCGATATGGATATCCTGACGAATCATGTCGTTCACCATGCGCTCCACCTCACGCAACTGTTCGTCGCTGACCTTCTCGAAGTGTGAGAAGTCGAAACGCAACGTGTCAGGGCTGACCAGCGAACCCTTCTGCTCCACATGGTCGCCCAGAACCTGCTTCAGTGCATAGTCGAGCAGGTGGGTAGCGGTATGGTTGGCAGCCGAGGCGTCGCGCTTGTCAGTATCGACGCAAGCCATGAACTCGGCTGCGGGATCCTTCGGCAGCTGCTTCACGATGTGGACGCTCTGGTTGTTCTCACGCTTGGTGTCGATAATCTCGATGGTCTCGTTCTCGTTGCAGAGCACGCCACAGTCACCGACCTGTCCACCCATCTCGCCATAGAACGGAGTCTGGTCGAGCACTAGCTCGTAGTATTCGTTCTTCTTCTGAGTTACCTTACGGTAGCGCAGAATATGACAGTTATATTCCGTATAGTCGTAGCCAACGAACTGCTGTTCGCCAGCCTGTAACTCAACCCAGTCAGAGTTCTCGACGGCAGCGGCATTGCGGGCACGCTCCTTCTGCTTCTGCATCTCCACGTTGAACTGCTCCTCATCGACGGTAAAGCCGTTCTCGCGACAGATGAGCTCCGTGAGGTCGAGGGGGAAGCCATAGGTGTCGAACAGGCGGAAGGCCTGTACACCGTCCAGCTGGCTCTTACCCTGAACCTTGAGCTCGGCCATGGCCTTGTCAAGCAGGGCAATACCCTTGTCGAGGGTGCGCAGGAACGATTCTTCCTCCTCCTTGATGACCTTGGTGACCAGCTGCTGCTGAGCCTTCAGTTCGGGGAAGGCATCTCCCATCTCTGCTACGAGCGTGGGCACGAGCTTGTAGAGGAAGCCCTCTTTCTGTCCGAGGAACGTGTAAGCATAACGTACGGCACGACGCAGAATGCGGCGGATGACGTAGCCGGCCTTGGCGTTCGACGGCAGCTGACCGTCGGCAATCGAGAATGAGACAGCACGCAGGTGGTCGGCACAAACGCGCATGGCGACATTGATATCATTCTGATTACTCTGAATATTCTGAGTATTCTGATTTTCTTCCTCGTAGGTGGTATATTTCATTCCACTGATCTGCTCCTCAGCCTTGATGATGGGCTGGAAGATGTCGGTATCGTAGTTGGAGTGCTTACCCTGCAGCATACGAACCAGACGCTCGAAGCCCATACCCGTATCGATGACGTTCATGGAGAGCTTCTCCAACGAACCGTCGGCCTTGCGGTTGAACTGCATGAACACCAGGTTCCAAATCTCGATGACCTGCGGGTCGTCCTTGTTTACGAGGTCACGGCCACTGATACCGCTGGCCTTGCGCTCTGCCTCAGGACGGCTATCGACGTGGATCTCGGAGCAGGGACCACAGGGACCTGTATCGCCCATCTCCCAGAAGTTGTCGTGCTTATTGCCATTGATGATGTGGTCCTCGGGCACGTGCTTTGCCCAATAGCGGGCAGCCTCATCGTCGCGAGGGATGTTCTCTTCGGGTGACCCCTCGACCACAGTAACGTACAGGTCGGCAGGGTTCAGCTTCAGCCCATCCACAAGGTATTCCCATGCCATATCGATGGCGCCTTCCTTGAAATAGTCGCCAAACGACCAGTTGCCCAGCATCTCGAACATGGTGTGGTGGTAAGTGTCGTGTCCTACTTCCTCCAGGTCGTTGTGCTTACCGCTGACGCGCAGACACTTCTGGGTGTCCGCACGACGGCGCGGCTCGGGGTCACGAGTACCCAGGATAATATCTTTCCACTGGTTCATGCCCGCGTTGGTGAACATCAGCGTGGGGTCGTCCTTGATAACCATCGGTGCAGAGGGCACGATGGCGTGTTGCTTTGACTCGAAGAACTTCTTGAACGAGTCGCGAATCTCATTGGCTGTCATCATATTATTTTCAATTGGACAATTATTTACAAATTTGGCTGCAAAGGTACAAATAAGTGAGGAGAATGCAAAGAATTTTTAGTATTTTCTCCATAAAAAAGAGGATGTGTCCAGTTTGACACACCCTCTTTATGGGTAACAATGTATGACTGTTTGTTCTTAGAACTTTACTCTTACACCTGCGAGCATAATACCTTGTTCACCATAGCCACCCTCCAAGAATGCGCGGAAGTTGGGGGAGCCTGCCTCAAGACCGATGGCAGAAATCTGACCAGTGAAAAAGATCTTGCTGTCATTGGACGACGTGTTAGCTGTTAAATTCTTGCTCTTGGATGTCGTAAGCATTGCACCGGCAGCCACCTTTGAGTAGAATCCGAAGTTCCGGCCATTCACCCAATAGTACTTTACTGAGGGCATCAGCGAGATATAGCAGCGTGTGCGCTCACCTATCTTCTGATTGTCCTTTTCCACGTCCTCACCGTAGCGTGAGAATGTTACAATACCACCGACAGCCAGACGCGGATTGTTCAGGTGACGGAAATACTCGACACCGATTGAACCGAACTGCTTGTCGTTCGTCCACTTATAACCCAGAATACTATCGAAGAATCCATTACCAAGGGAATTGCCGATACCGTCACCAATCATTGATACTGAACCTGCACCATAGCTAATGCTAATCTCGTTCTTTAGGTCGTCACTCTGTGCGTTCACATTAATTGCAGTCATCATGGCGACTACGACCAGTACCAAAATCTTTTTCATTGTCTTATACTTTTAAATTGTTAATACTTTTTGTTGTTTCGATGGTGCAAAGTTATGGCAAATAATGTTGATATGCAACTATTCTTTTCATTTTTTTGTTTATTTACTGCGACAAATGCCCCAAAGTTCGGACAAATCAGGGAAAAGAGGCCGAAATTTGTCCGAATATTGGATTGGCAAATAAAAAATTAATCAAATTTATTTTGGTTTTCTTCTCACTTATTCGTACCTTTGTAGGCACAATCAAGATGAATGAGACTATGGCACTGAATCTGAACAAGAACTTGAAACGTTATTACTCTATCAAGGAGGTTGCCCAGATGTTTGGGCTAAACGAGAGTACGCTACGCTTTTGGGAGACGGAGTTTCCCTATCTGAAGCCGAAGACGAGCGGGCCTGCCAAGGTGCGCCAATACACGGAGAGTGATATTGAGCAGATTCGTTTGATTCATAATCTTGTGAAGGTACGTGGTTTTAAGTTGGCGGCTGCGAAGAAGATTATCAATAACAACCGTGACGGTGCTGACAGAACGGCTGAGATGATTGACCGTCTGACGAATATCCGTGAAGAATTGCAGATGTTGAAGAAGGAACTGGATGGCCTACAGTGATGGCATCCAGCGGCTTTGCATGCTGAATACGGCCTCGAGGGTAATCTCCGAGGCTTCTTTTTTCGTCAGCTGTCGGCTCCAGGGAACTCGCTGCGTAGTGGCTGCTCCTTCACCTCGGTTATTGTATTCCAGATAACGGGCAGTCTGCTCACGGTGTTTCTCCCAGTGGTGCCAGCCCTCTGGACGTATCTCCTTACATAGGTCGCAGTTCATGAACAGCGTGTAGCCATAATCGCGCCAAGGACGTCCGAGATAGACTTTCGTAACGCCAGGAGCTGCGGTAATGGTGCAACGGTTGAAAACGTAGCCGAAGGGCTGCTCCTTGGGCGTTGAGGCAGCGGTGATGTAGGAGTCTTGCTTGCAGAAGATGGTGCAATGCTCGAACCATGCTGTAGATGGGCCGAAGATGAAGTCGGTGGTTCCTTCAATGTAACAGTCCTTGAAGTAGAGACGCGTGCCTGCCACACCTGTATAGATGGTGTCCTGATGGCCGAGGAAACGGCAGTTGACGAATGTGAGGCGGTCGCCCTCAGTGTGGAGTGCTACGGCCTGTCCCAGTTTGGCGGCATTGTTCTCGATGGTGATGTTTTTGAAGGTGATGTCGTTGCCTTCAACCTTGAGGGTGTAGGTTCGGAAAGTTCCCATTTTGTTAATGTTGGCATGGTCGTCCCATGTGATGACGGTCTGGTCACGGTCTTCGCCGCATATCTCAATATGGGTGAGCCATTGGGGAACGATGAGCTTCTCCTTGTAGGTTCCTCGTTTGACGAAGATGACCTTATGGTAGTCCATGAAGGCACGGCACACCTCAATGGCCTCGCTGATGTTGCGGAACTGTCCTGTGCCGTCGCGTGCCACAACGATGGTGTCAGGGTTGTCGAAGGGGTTATCGGCCTTGGCTGCAAGTAGGCTGAGCAAGGCAATCGTTAGTAGCATTAGTCTTTTCATTGTTCAGTAGTTTTTATATGATTTGATTCACCGTCTGCATGCCATCAATCTTCTTGAGGTTGTCCATGATGTTCCTGACATCTTCGCGGTCGTGGACACGCAGCTCAATGGAGCCGCTGAACACTCCGTCGTCGCCTGTGATGGTGAGGTGATGGATGTTCACACTCATCTGGGAGGTGATGACGCGTGACACATCGACGAGGATACCCATGCGGTCTATTCCCTCAATCTTGATCGTAGCGTCGAAGAAGAGCTTCTTGTGCATGTTCCACTTGGCATCGAGGATGCGGTTGCCATAGCTGGTCTTGAGCTTGTCGGCTACAGGGCAGGCACGGTTGTGAATCTCTATGCGTTTCTTGTTGTCGATGAAGCCCAGCACGTCGTCGCCTGGAATGGGGTGGCAGCAGTTGGGGAACTTGTATTGTGAAATGTTTTCGTCAGTAATGTAAATGGCTTTCTTGCGGTTGAACTTCTCAGGCACCACAAACAGCTGATTCTGCTCCTTCTCTTCTTCCTCCTTCGTCTTTCCTGAACCGATGAATGGCACATAGCGTCGCCAGCCCGTCTTGCTGTTCTTGTTCTTGTGCTTGCCCTGCAGCTCGTCGATGTCCTCATTGCCAAGGATGATGGTCTTGTCAACCAGTGCCAGAAGGAAGTCCTCGCGTTTTTCGACTTCGTGGAAGGTGGCCAGTTGGTCAGTAATGTTGTTATTGAACGTGATGTCGTGTTTCGCCAGAAATTCAGTCAGCAGCGCCTCGCCCTTTTTCTGCACTTCGCGGTTCTTACGACGCACGATGGCCTGAATCTTTCCTTTGGCTTTGGCTGTGGAGACGAAATTAATCCACGAGGGTTGTACGTGCTGTGATTTCGAGGTGAGAATCTCTACCTGGTCGCCGCTCTGCAGCTTGTGGCTCAGTGGTACCAGCTTGTGATTGACTTTGGCACCGATACAGTGGGAACCCAGGAAGGTGTGGATGCTAAAAGCGAAGTCGAGGGCCGTACAACCGGTTGGCATGGTCTTGATTTCGCCCTTTGGGGTGAATACGAATATCTCGCTGGCAAAGAGGTTGAGCTTGATGGCATCGAGAAAATCCATGGCGTCAGGCTGCGGGTCGTCGAGAATCTCCTTGATGGTACGTAACCACTCGTTCAGCTCAGTCTCGTCCTCCGTATATTCAATGTCGTCGCCCTCCTTGTATTTCCAGTGGGCGGCAAGGCCCTGCTCGGCAACCTCGTCCATGCGGTCGGAGCGTATCTGTACCTCAATCCATCGGCCCTGCTTCGACATCAGTGTGACGTGCAGTGCCTGGTAGCCGTTAGCCTTCGGGTGGTTCAGCCAGTCGCGCAGGCGGTCTGGGTGACTCTTGTATATCTTTGAGATGGCCACGTAGATGTTGAAACACTCGTTAACCTCCTCCTCACGTTTCTCTGGTGTGAAGATGATACGTACGGCCAGGATGTCGAACACCTCCTCAAACGGGATGTTTTTGTTCTGCATCTTACTCCAGATGGAGTAGGGGCTCTTGATACGCTCTTTGATGTAGTATTTGATGCCCATGGCATCGAGCGACTCCCTGATGGGGGCAGTGAACTGGTCGAACAGCTCATGTCGCGAAGCATGGGTGCTGGCGAGTTTGTCCTTGATGATCTGGTACTCCTCAGGATGTTCGTAGCTGAAACTGAGGTTTTCGAGCTCGCTTTTGATTTTGTAGAGTCCCAGACGGTTAGCCAGCGGCGCATAGATGTAGAGCGTCTCGCCAGCAATCTTATATTGTTTGTTGGCTGGCTGGCTCTGCAGGGTGCGCATGTTGTGCAGACGGTCGCAGATCTTGATAAGGATGACGCGGATGTCGTCACTCATCGTGAGCAGTAGCTTCTTGAAGTTCTCGGCTTGGGCCGATGCCTGCTCTCCAAAAATACCACCGCTAATCTTGGTCAGACCATCGACAATCTGGGCAATCTTGGGCCCAAAGATGTTGGCAATGTCCTCGGTGGTGTAGTCGGTATCCTCAACAACGTCATGTAGCAGGGAGGCACAGATACTCGTAGAACCCAGTCCCACCTCCTCGCACGCAATCTGTGCAACGGCGATGGGGTGCATGATGTAAGGCTCGCCCGACAAGCGTCGCACTCCTTTGTGAGCTTGCTTGGCGAAGTTGAAAGCCTTGGTGATGATATCGACTTTCTTACGATGGCGCGTAGAGATGTAGCTGTCCAGCAAATGTTGGAAAGCGTCGTTGATTAACTGCTCGTCGGTTAATTCTTGTCGTTTCTGTTCGTCATCCATCGTCAAGTCCTCCTATAAGTTTTATCTCCTTCTGCGCTTGCCTGTAGCCTTCTTTTTCTTGGTGGTACCTCCACGTCTGGTGGCCGTATCACGCTTGCCACGCTTGGTGGTGCCAATGTTGCTGTGACGGTTGCGCTTGCCGTGTTTGCCGTAGGCAGCACGTCCGCGACGTCCCTTCTTCTTGTGGTGTACGAAGGTAGGCACATCGTTTACCTCAACGACGGCGCGTCGTGTCAGCAGTTCGTCAGCACGATAGCGATAGACGGAGTCGGCCATGTCGATGAACTTGTTGATGTCCTTCGTGTTCATGCGAATGGCACAGGGCTCTGTGGCGCCTGGCACGATGTCCTGACGATAGGCAGGGTTCAGCGTGCGCAGCTCCTCAATGTCGATGCCGCAGACGGCAGCAATCTGTCCGAGATGAACGTTCTTGGTCACTACGACGGTGTCAGTGCTCTCAGGCAGACGCGAGCGCATAGGACAGATATTGTGGTCACAATAGTAATTCATGATGTAGTTGGCAGCAATGAAGGCGGGTACGTATCCGCGTGTCTCTGCAGGCAGGTAGGGATAGATCTGCCAGTAGTCCGTACTGCCGTTGGCACGGTGTATGGCCTTGTTGATGTTGCCAGGACCGCAGTTGTAGGCTGCGATGACGAGGTTCCAGTCGCCGAAGATCTTGTAGAGGTCACTCAGGTAGTGGGCGGCAGCATACGACGCCTTGATGGGGTCGCGTCGCTCATCGACCAGGGAGTTCACCTTCAGTCCGTAGCGCTTACCTGTTGCCAGCATAAACTGCCACAGTCCTGTGGCACCAACGCGCGACACTGCGCGTGGGTTCAGGGCCGACTCAATGATGGGCAGGTACTTCAGCTCCAGTGGTACGCCGTAGGCTTCGAGTGCCTCCTCGAAGATGGGCATGTAGAAGTTGCTGGCTCCCAGCATGTAGCTTACTGAACGGCGCAGTCGTCCGCTATAGCGATCAATGCAGCTGCGCACCACGCTGTTGTACGACATCTCCATGACGTAAGGCAGGCGGTTCAGACGGTCTATGTACTCCTCTTCCGTGAAGGTGGGGTTCTCGTCTCTCATGCGGCAGCTGTTGTCTTCGTCCAGATAGGTCTTCGACATATAGAGGTTCAGCAGACTATCGAGGTCATAGGTCATGGCCTCAGGGAACTCGATGACTTCCTCTTCGCCATCGCCGTCAGTTACAATAATGTCGTCTTCATCTACGTCAATGTCTTCCTGAGCCTGTATCGTACAGTTCATGGTGAAAAACATTGCCAATATAGCCAATAATACTTTCTTATTCATCCTTTTCTTGTTTGTTTTTTTACTGTCTTACGTTTAAAAATTCAGGCTGCAGTTCACACCGAACGATGATGAATCCAGCAGGTTCGTTGATGAGTGGTTGTTGATGACGGCAGGCGTCACCCTGAGACTGAGGTCCTTCGAGATGTCGAACTGCGAGAGCTCCGCATCCACGTAGGCATCAATGACCGAAATGGCATACACGCCCACCATGACAAAGAAACTCAGGTCGCGCCAGCGACGGTACTTGTCCTTACGGTTTCTGAACACTTCTATCCAGCGGTCTTTGTTCGAGTCGTCAATCTTCACACCCAGGTGCAGGAACTTGTTATAGCTCTCTGTAGAAGGGTCTTTGTCCATGATGTCCAGATAGGCCTGTGAGTAGTCCTTATACATCATGTTGTTCCACGTCATGGCGTAGATGCATCCCAAGAATCCACCATAGAAGATGGGCAGTTTCCAGTACTTACGGTTGTAGATCTGTCCTGCACCAGGGAGCACTAATGCCAGCCATAGGGCTTTCTGTGGGTTTGGCGCCCAGTTTGCCCAGTCGCGCGGCACCTTGATTCTCACCGTATCGTTCATCACGATGGGTGCCAGCTCGTCAGGCATCGGGATGTTGGTGGTGTCGCCTGCCAGCATCGAATCAACCTTTGCCTCCAGAATGGCAACGCTGTCCAGAGGTACAAGGTCGTCTGTCTGAGCCCAGAGGCCTGCATGACTGGCCATGAGCACGAGAACTACGGCCAGCAGCCTGCGTATTGATATGTATCTCTCAACTCTCAACACTTAGCTCTCAACTCCTTTCACGTTGTCCAGCGCGTTCATAATGCGTTCCAGCTCTTCCTCGTTGGTGAAGGGGATGCTGATTTTTCCCTTGCCCTTGGGCGAACAGGTCATCTGCACGCGAGTATGGAAAAAGTCTGACAGACGGTCTCTCAAAAGAGTGAACTCCTCTGGGAGCTTCGTCTTGGAGGCTATCTTGCCTTTCGACACCTGTACGTCGTCACCGTTTTTCAGCATTTGGGCAATCTCTTCCACTCTGCGTACAGAGTACCCCTGCTTCTGCACCTCCTTGAACAGTTTGATCTGTTGCGAAGGGCTTTCCACTGATAATAATGCACGCGCGTGACCCATGTCTATCTCCTTGTTCTTCAGCGCCATCTGCACCTGAGCAGGCAACTTCAGCAGACGCATGTAGTTGGTGACAGCTGCACGGCTCTTGCCTACACGCTCAGAAATCTTGGCCTGCGTCATGCCCGTAGCCTCGGCCAGATGCTGGTAGGCCAGGGCAATCTCAATGGCATTCAGATCCTCACGCTGGATGTTCTCCACCAGAGCCATCTCCATCGCGTTCTCGTCCTTCACGGTGACGATGTAGGCTGGAATGGCGGTCAGCCCGGCCAGCTGTGAGGCACGCCAACGGCGCTCGCCGGCAATGATCTGGTATTTCCCGCCATCCATCTGTCGGAGCGTGATGGGCTGAATGATACCCAGCTCCTTGATGCTGTTGGCAAGCTCCTGCAGAGCCTCCTGGTCGAACTCACGGCGTGGCTGGTTGGGGTTGGGCTCAATCTGCGAGATTTCCACCTCGCTGAGGTTCGACGAGCCTTGTGTCCTTACCTCGCCAGTATCAATCAGCGCGTCCAAACCGCGTCCGTTGCCTATGTCGTCCAGTCCGCGTCCTAAGACGCTTTTGCTATATTTCTTCTTTACTGCCATCTCTAATCTCTAAACTCTCAACTCTCAATTCTCAACCCTTATTGATAATCTCCTTCGCCAGTGCCAGGTGGTTCTTCGCACCTGTGGAATCTGCGTCATACAGGATGACGGGCAGACCGTGTGAGGGGCTTTCCGAAAGCTTGACATTACGCTGGATGACGGTCTTGAATACCAGCTCCTGGAAGTGGCGCTTCACCTCGTCATATATCTGGTTGGCCAGACGCAGACGAGAGTCATACATCGTAAGCAGGAATCCCTCAATCTCGAGCTTCGGATTGAGCTTCTGCTTGATGATCTTGATGGTGTTCAGCAACTTCGAGATACCCTCCAGTGCAAAGTATTCACACTGCACGGGGATGATGACTGAGTCGGCAGCCGTCAGAGAGTTCACTGTGATGAGACCCAGCGAGGGCGAGCAGTCAATGAGTATGTAGTCATAATCGTTGCGGATAGGTGCGAGTAGCTGACTCATCACCTTTTCGCGGTTCTCCAGGTTCAGCATCTCAATTTCGGCGCCCACCAGGTCAATGTGACTGGGGATAATGTCCAGTCCGTCAATATCGGTGGTATAGATGGCGTCGCGTACGTCCGCCTTGTCAATAATACATTCGTAAAGTGAGCAATCCACCTCCTGGATGTTAACACCCAGTCCGCTGGAGGCGTTCGCCTGTGGGTCGGCATCGACCACCAGCACGGTTTTCTCTAGTGTAGCTAATGAGGCTGCCAGATTAATGGTTGTCGTGGTCTTTCCCACGCCGCCTTTCTGGTTTGCTAATGCTATGATTTTTCCCATTTTATTCCTTTCCAATATAGATATTTGGGCGCAAAGGTACAAATATTCTATGAGAAATCGTTATTTGTAAACCTTTTTTCGTACTTTTGCACCAAATTAAACTTTTTTATTGATGAAGAATAAGAAGCCTCTGATATTGATTTCGAACGATGACGGCTATCAGGCCAAAGGTATCAACTCGCTCATTAAGATGGTGCGCGAGCTGGGCGATGTGCTGGTTTGTGCACCCGATGGGCCACGGAGCGGTATGGCCTGTGCCTTCTCAGCCGCTACACCGCTGACGCTGACGCTGCGACATAAGGAGCAAGGCCTGGAGGTATGGTCATGCAACGGCACGCCCGTCGATTGTGTGAAGATGGCGCTGGCGGAGCTGTGCAAGGACCGCCGCCCCGACTTGGTGTTGGGAGGCATCAATCATGGCGATAACGGTACGGTGAATACCCACTACTCCGGCACCATGGGTGTGGTGATGGAAGGCTGCATGAAGTATATCCCTTCTGTGGCCTATTCCCTTTGTGACTTTCGTGCGGATGCCGACTTTGAGCCGCTGACACCTTACGTGAAGCAGTTTACGCAGCAAGTGCTCCGTCACGGCTTGCCGCGTGGCGTGTGCCTGAATATCAACTTCCCGGTCCTAACCTCTCAACTCTCAACTTATAAGGGCGTCAAGGTGTGCCGTATGGCATTCGGCTCATGGGGCAATGAGGTCAGCAAGTGCCATCATCCGCGTGGCTACGACTATTGGTGGATGGTGGGACAATACACCAACGACGAGCCAGAGGCCGAGGATACGGACAACTGGGCGGTCACCCACGGCTATGTGTCGATTACGCCTACCCGCATGGACGTCACGGCCTACGAGGCGATGGACGCAGTCTCCCAACTCTTAACAAATGTCACTTAACTCTCAACACTCAACAAATGTCACTTAACTCTCAACACTCAACTCTCAACTAAAAAATGAAGTACTATCTGATAGCTGGCGAGGCCAGTGGCGACCTGCACGCATCACGACTCATGCAGTCGCTGCAGCGTGAAGACCCTGAGGCAGAGTTCCGCTTCTATGGCGGCGACCTCATGGCCAAGGTTGGCGGTACGCGTGTCAAGCACTACAGCGAGCTGGCTTACATGGGCTTCATTCCTGTGCTGATGCACCTGCCCACCATCCTGAAGAACATGCGCAATGCCAAGCGCGATATCAGCGAGTGGAAACCTGATGTGGTCATTCTCGTTGACTATCCAGGCTTCAATCTTGACATCGCCAAGTACGTGCATGCCAAGCGGATATGCCCTGTCTATTACTATATTGCTCCGAAAATCTGGGCGTGGAAGGAATATCGCATCAAACGCATCAAACGTGACGTTGACGAGCTGTTCAGCATCCTGCCCTTCGAGGTGGAGTTCTTTGAACAGAAGCACCAGTACCCCATTCATTATGTGGGCAACCCCACGCGCGAAGAGGTGGACGAGTTTCTGAGGAGCAAGGAGCAAGAAAGGGTAGGGGGCAAGGAGGTGATAGCCCTGCTGGCCGGTTCCCGCCGTCAGGAGATTAACGACAACCTTCCTGCAATGATTGAGGCTACGCGGTCATACGCTGACCAGTACGACGTGGTGCTGGCTGGAGCCCCCGCCATTCCTGATGAGTACTACCAACCGTTTGTAGAGGGAACCCATGTGCGCGTGGTGCACGACCAGACGTACAAGCTGCTCAGCGAGGCTACTGCAGCCCTCGTCACCAGTGGTACCGCCACGCTGGAGACCTGTTGCTTCGGTGTGCCTCAGGTGGTGTCCTACCGTCTGCCGATGGCCTGGGCCTACGGGCTGTTGCGTAAGCTGCTCCTCAAGGTCAAATACGTGTCATTGGTGAACCTCATCGCAGGACGTGAGATCGTTCCGGAGCTGGTGGCCGACACCTTCTCCGTAGAAGCTTTGAAACGTGAGTTGGCACGCGTCATGTCAGGCGGTGAAGGACGAGAGCCGATGCTGCGCGGCTATGACGAGGTACGGCAGCGCCTGGGCAGCCAGTGTGCTCCTGACGAGGCAGCCTCTCTGATGATAAAACAACTTAAAAAACAAATAATATGAGAAAGAAGACGTTATTATTAAGCCTGTTCGCCCTGTTGTCATTAACTGCTGTAGCACAAGATATCCAGCTGCACTACGACTTTGGACGTAACATCTATACTGGTGAGGAATCCGGTCGTCAGAAGGTCACCGTAACCGTTGAGCAGTTCAAGGCCGATAAGTGGGGTTCGTGGTATTACTTTGTGGATATCGACCTCAGCCGCCACTTCACGGAAAGTGCCTACACGGAGATCTCGCGTGAGTTCACGCTGGGCAAGGAGTCGCCCTTCGCTGCCCATGTGGAGTATGACGGCGGACTCAGCCGTAACGGCAGTTTCCAGCAGGCAGCCCTTGTGGGAGGAGCTTGGCACGGCCATAGTGCCGACTTCTCCAAGACATGGTCTGTGCAGCTGTTGTATAAGCAGTACTTCAAGAGCTACGAGAACACTCGTGCCTATGCCAGCGCACAGCTGACGGGCGTCTGGAGCACCACGTTTGCCAACAAGCGTTGCACCTTCTCTGGTTTCATCGACTTCTGGCGCGGTGAGAAGGCCGACGGTCACGGCCAGCTGGTCATCCTCAGCGAGCCCCAGTTCTGGTACAACTTCACGGAACACTTCTCTGTAGGAACGGAGTGGGAGTTCAGCAACAACTTCGTCTATAATGCTGACCCAGAGAGCGAAAAGACCTTCTTCTGGAACCCCACGCTGGCCGTGAAGTGGAACTTCTAAAGAATAGTAAGAAAAAGAAAAGCGGTGAAGTTTGTGGGCTTCACCGCTTTTTTCTTTGTTACATGGTCACCTCCACGCTGTGACAGCCAGCGGAGTAGGGGATGGTGTTGCCCTCGATGGGTTGACCATCGAGCACTACCTGCTTGACGCCCTTCTGGGAACCGTTCGGATGGATGGTGATGGTATATTCGGCCTCACGGAACTTACGGTTCACGGTATAGTCCTTGGCCGTCTCGGGCAGACAGGGGTCAATCTGCAGACCGTCGTACTGCGGCTTGATGCCGAGGATGTACTGGCTGACGGTCAGCCACATCCAGGCAGCGGTACCTGTAAGCCAGGAGTTCTTGCCCTCACCAGGCTTAAAGGCGTCCTTACCGGCCACCATCTGACAGTTGACGTAGGGCTCCACCTTGTGCAGCGTCTGGTACTTCTCCTCCACGTACGAGGGCAGTATCTTGGCGTAGTGGCTCCAGGCGTCGTTGCCGCGTCCGGCCAGCGTCTCGCCGATGATGACCCACGGGTTGTTGTGGCAGAAGATACCGGCATTCTCCTTGTAGCCCTCGGGGTAGCTGGAAATCTCGCCGTACTCGTAGATGTACTTGGTGAAGGCGGGGTTGTTGAGCACCATGCCGTGCTCGCACTCTAAGTACTTCTTGCA
>CAMVQS010000060.1 GCA_947169685.1 uncultured Prevotella sp.
GGGGTATACCGGATTTCGAGTCCAGCGCGATCGATCACTCTGCCAACCTTCCTAATGATAAGGATAACCTTCCTTGAAATCGGTTGCAAAGGTAATACTTTATTTCGGAACATCCAAATAATTCGTATGCTTTTTTTATTCGTGGTGATAAGGCTCACCCTTGATAATGGTACAGGCTCGGTAGAGCTGTTCGGTGAAGACGAGGCGTACCATCTGGTGGGAGAACGTGAGCCGTGACAGGGAAATCTGTTCGTTGGCCCGCTGATAGACGGCAGGGGAGAAGCCATAGGGTCCACCAATGACGAACACGAGTCGGCGGGCGGTCTGCTGCTTCTGCTCAAGCCAGCGGGCAAGTTCCACACTGCGGTACTCGTGGCCGTGTTCATCAAGCAGGACGACGTTGTCTGATGGCTGTAGCTGCTTGAGTATCAGTTCTCCCTCGGCGACCTTCTGCTGTTCCTCGGTAAGGTTCTTCGTGTTGCGCAGCTCGGGAATGGTGACAATGTCAAAGGGCATGTAATGGCCAATACGTTCTGCATAGTCATTGATGCCTGCCGTGAAGTGCTTGTTGACGGTCTTGCCGACCTGTAGCAGAATGGTCTTCATGGGTTAGCGTGTTGCGTGGAATCCTTCAAGGTTCAGGTAACGGCGAGTCATCATACGGCGATAGATGTTCTTGAGCCAGATGTTGTGTGTCAGTGTAAACAGCAGGCCGATGGCAATGAGCAGGCTGTATCCGAGTGTGTCGCCAAAGAGTGCCGTGAAGGCGAGTGCCAAGGCTACAGGTACGAAGAATACAATGAGTTCGATGACGAGCTGCAGGGAGTTCTCGAAGTTACCCTTGCCCGTTATCTTCTCGTTGAGCGGCAGCGACTGTTTGTTATAGACTGCCAGCTGGAAGAGAATGCAGTATTCGGGACCTGAAGTGATGAAGACGTATGCCAGCACCATGAGGATGGAGTAACGTCCTGACACAACGGTTGGGATAAGCAACAGGGCCGGCAGGATGAGCACAGCACAGTAGAAGTAATACTTTGCCTTGAGCAGCGTCAGAATGTTTTCCTTATGCACCATGAGCAGGTCGATGTAGTTGCCCTCGGGCCCCATAATCTTGACCAGGTTGACGGCTCCGAAGAAGACGAAGCAGTAGAGGCACCAGATGTTGGTGGAGAAACGTCCGTCGTAGATGTCGGTGAACGACAGCATGAGGCTGAGCATGGTGATGATGAAGATGCCCTGAATGAAACGCTGTTTGACAGTCTTGTTGCGCAGGGTGCTCTTCACTTCAAGCTTCAGGTATTCGCCTATCTGTCCGAAACGGTTGAGGAAGGTGAACTGCGAGACGTGCTTCAGCTGGGTTTTCTCATGGCGGGAGATTTCCTCGTGGACGAAGTGCAGCTGCAGGCATCGGTTGACAACGTAGAGCACAGCACACAGCAAGAGACAGCCAGCTGCCGTCAGCCATGTGAAGCCGTAGTCTTCGCAGTTGCGGATGAGCAGTTTCGCCCACTTCTCCACGTCGATAATAGCGTAGCCATAGATGGCAAGGTAGAAGATGCCAGGCAGGAACCACCACCATATCTTATGGTTGACGAGCGTGCGTACCAGCAGGTACCATTGGCTGTTGGTCGTGATCATCAGCCACAGCAGGGCGAGCATGGCGATGCCGCTCCAGAACGGCAGTCCGCCACAGACACAGATGAAGACGTAGGGGACGAAGAGTCCCATCCAGATGAGGTTTCCTGTAGAAAGGATGTTCGTGACGAGGAAACAGTCAATGATATTGCCCTTCTTGATGGGTAGTGTGATGTAGGGCTTGATGAGCATGGCAGGTGTCTGCTGCATGCTGAAACGCATGAAAAAGTCGAACGTCAGCAGGAAGGGCATGACACCGAAGAGCAGCGTGAAGTCACCGCCACGTGTGCTCCAGCCAAGCATGGTTCCAATAAAGATGAGGTAGAGCAGGGTGAAGCCCATGCCGATGTAGATGAATACTTTGGCAATCTTGTTCTGTTCGAACATCGGATGGCGTCGTTCACCCAGCTTGATATTCCGGCGCAGGGCAAAGAAGAGTTGTAGCTTGTTCATCTCAGGTCAATGACTTCTGCGTGTGGATAATCTTTGGCGTTGAAACGGAACATGGCATCGTTAAGTTTTGCCGTCTTGAAATTGCTGATGTTGATGGTTGTCCAGCCCTTCTTCTGCTTCATCTTCACCTGTGTCGGCACGTAGCTCGTTTTGTTAACTGTGATGTACATCTCCTGTATGTTACGCTTCTTGTCGGTGGCAGTCAGGTGTACCTCGTAGTTGTTGCCTTTGGTCGTCATCGTGTAGGTAAAGCCCTTCTTGTAGAGGTTAATGAAGTTATAGGGGTTGATGGCCTGCAACTCCGTTTCTGACGGGTTGCTGACGTTCACCTCGTTGTTCTGCTTCATGTAGGTCCACTGTGTCTTGCCGTCAAACCAGATGATGGCAACCTCTGTCGTGGCCTGGAACTTCTTGCCTTTGACGGAGATTGTCCCGTTGGTGGGGCTGAAGTTAGGTCCTGAGATATTGAACTTGGCTGTCATGCCCTGTTTGTTGCTCACTACCTGAGCAGCCTTATCGAGCACCTGTTTGGCTGTCTGGCCGTAACTCAGCGTGCAGACAAGTGCGAGTGTTATCATCAAAACAATTCTTTTCATTATCCTTTATTTTAGTTGACTAATCAAATTCTCCAGACTCATCTCGTCCTGTATGAGCACCTCACGAGGTTTCGAGCCCATGGCTGCACCTACGATGCCAGCCTTCTCCAGCTGGTCCATCAGACGGCCTGCACGGTTGTAGCCAATGGCAAACTTACGCTGTATGAGGCTGGTGCTTCCACTCTGCGACGACACGATGAGGCGGGCTGCCTCCTCGAACATCGGGTCGAGGTGCGTCATATCTACATCGTTCGAACCTCCGAAGTCGTCACCACTCTCTACAGCAGGCTCGGGCAGTTCGTAGGTAGCGACGTAGCCCTGCTGTTCGGCGATGAACTCATTGATGGCATCCACCTCGGGCGTATCGACAAAGGCACACTGCACACGGATAGGCTCGTTGCCCTGCAGGAAGAGCATGTCACCGCGTCCGATGAGCTGGTTGGCTCCCATGCGGTCGAGGATGGTCTTCGAGTCGATGCCCTGTGCTACCTTGAAGGCAATACGGGCAGGGAAGTTGGCCTTGATGGTACCTGTGATGATATTCGTAGTAGGACGCTGGGTGGCAATGATCATGTGGATACCGACGGCACGTGCCTTCTGGGCAATACGTGCAATCGGCAGCTCAATCTCCTTGCCTGCTGTCATGATGAGGTCACCGTACTCGTCAATCACCACCACGATGTATGGCATGAAGCGGTGTCCTTTCTCTGGGTTCAGCTTACGGGCAATGAACTTCTTGTTGTAGTCCTTGATGTTACGTTCTCCGGCAGCCATCAGCAACTCGTAGCGGGCATCCATCTCCACGCAGAGTGAGTTCAACGTGCGCACCACCTTCGTGGTGTCGGTGATGATGGGCGATGCAGAGTCGTCGGGCACCTTGGCCAGGAAGTGCTTGTCAATCTTGGCGTAGATGGAGAACTCCACCATCTTCGGATCAACCAGCACAATCTTCATCTCTGCCGGATGCTTCTTGTATAATAAAGAGGTAAGAATGGCGTTCAGACCTACCGACTTACCCTGACCCGTGGCACCGGCAACGAGCAGGTGGGGCATCTTGGCGAGGTCGAACATAAACACCTCGTTGGTGATGGTCTTACCCATCGCACAGGGCAGGTCCATCGTTGTCTCCTGGAACTTCTTGCTGTTCAGCACGCTCTCCATCGACACCACGCTGGCCTTGGCGTTAGGCACCTCAATACCGATGGTTCCCTTGCCAGGGATGGGGGCGATGATACGGATGCCCATCGCTTTCAGGCTCAGGGCAATGTCATCCTCCAGATTACGTATCTTCGAGATACGCACACCCTGTGCGGGGGTAATCTCATAGAGCGTGATGGTAGGACCGACGGTGGCCTTGATGGCATCAATCTCGATGCCGAAGTTACGCAGCACCTCAACGATGCGGTTCTTGTTGGCGTTCTGCTCCGCCATGTCGATGTAGGGCTTGCCGTCGTCCTCGTACTTCTTCAGCAGGTCGAGCGTGGGGTAGTGGTAGTTCTCCAGTTCCAGCTTCGGGTCGTAGGGCGTGTCAATGTTGCCTCGCATGTCATCGCCCGTAGCCTTCTCCTCAGCAGCAGCCGCTTCCACCGTGATATCCACGTCGTCGTTTTTCGTGCTACCTCCCCGAACTTCCTGAACCTCCCGAACTTCCTGGTCGCCTTTCCATTCGACGGTTTCCGTATAGGGGTCGTCAAACACTTCCGGGTCTTCCACGATATCGGTCAAGGGGTTGGGCTCTTCATCGTCATCCTTCTTGGAAGGGTCGTGAATGGTGAACTTCACCTTGTTGAACAACTTGGAGGGATTCAGTATCTTACGAATGAAGTAGATGGTCTCGGCACTGACGTAGGTCAGGAAGGCAATGGCTGTCAGAGCCAGCACAGCCGTCAGACCTGGTGCTCCGAGATAGCCCTCTATCTGCTGGCAGATGAAGAGTCCGTGGTCGCCTCCAGGATTATAGCAACAGTCAACGAACAACGGTGAGAGGAACTTGGCAAACGTCACTGAGAGCCATATCATCACAATCATCAGCACCATGAACCACTTAAAGAGGTTCAGGCTGGTGTAGGCTTTCATCATACGCAGCGACAGCAGGACAAGGAATACCGGAATGAGAAATGCCGGCAGTCCGAAGCACTGCTTGATGAAGAAATAGGCGGTGTAGGCTCCCAGCGAGCCACAGCTGTTCTGGAACTCTCCGTTCTGGTTGGCTATCTCGCCGTCGCGTGGTGATTCTATGAGCGTCTGGTCAGCAGCTCCTGAGGAGAAGAAGGACACAAACGACAGAATCATATAGATGGCAATGCCAAACAGCAGGATGCCAAGGATAAAGTAAATCTTCTCGTTCTGAAATATATTTTTTGCGCCCAGTGCCTCCATGAAAGAAGACTTCTTCGCGCTACTCTTTTTCTTAGCCATAGTCTTTTTAATAAAAATAATGAGTGCAAAGGTACGATTAAGTGAGCAAAAAAGCAAATAAATTCAGATTTGTTTTCATAATATTTCAAAAAATATTGTACCTTTGCAGCCATTACGGAAAAGAAGGAATGAAGAAAACGATATATTCGAAGTTTGACAAGGCGGCCATTGCAGCACTCAAACCCGTTGTGTTTGAAGGGCGTATCGTCGTAGTGCTCAATGAAAGCGAGGCACGTCGTGCCGTGCGCTTTCTCCTGTCACAGCCAGTGTTAGGCGTTGATACGGAGACACGTCCTTCGTTCAAGAAAGGCGAAGTGCATCAGGTGTCACTGTTGCAGGTGTCCGCCTATGACGTCTGTTTCCTGTTCCGGCTGAACCATTTAGGCATGTCGCCTGCTGTACGTCAACTGTTGGAGGATACGACCGTTCCGAAAATCGGACTTTCGTGGCACGACGACCTGCTGATGCTACATAAACTGGGAGAGTTTGAAGCAGGCAATTTCGTTGACCTTCAGCATCATGTCCGTGAAATCGGTGTGGAGGACCTGAGTCTGCAGAAGCTCTATGCCAACTTCTTCAGACGGAAAATCAGCAAGCGCCAGCAGTTGACCAACTGGGAGGCTGACGTGCTTACTGACAAACAGAAAATATATGCTGCGACAGATGCCTGGAGCTGCATCATGCTTTACGAGGAATTGCAGCGACTGAAGCAAACTGGCAATTATGAACTGATAAAAGTGGAAGACGATGTACAAGACAATTCAGCTGAAGAGAGGTAAGGAAGAAAGTCTCCTGAGGTTTCATCCGTGGGTGTTCTCAGGCGCCGTACAGCATGCCGACAAAGACGTGCAGGACGGTGACTTGGTACGTGTGCTGACTGCCAATGGCGATTTCATAGCTGTGGGCCATTATCAGTTGGGCAGCATCATGGTGCGTGTACTGTCGTTCCGCGATGTGGAGATTGATGATGCGTTCTGGCATTCCCGTCTGCTTTCGGCTTTGCAGATGCGCCAAACCATCGGTCTGGCCGATAATCCTCAGAACAACACCTACCGACTGGTGCATGGTGAGGGAGATAACCTGCCTGGACTTATTATTGACGTGTATGACAAGACAGCGGTCATGCAGGCTCATAGCATCGGTATGCACCTGTGTCGCCACGACATTGCCCGTCAGCTGGTTGAGGTGATGGGCAGTCGTATCGAAAACGTCTATTACAAGAGTGAGACCACGCTGCCCTTCATGGAGCCCGAGAATGGCTTTCTGGTGGGTGGCAGTCCCGATAATGTGGCGATGGAGAACGGCCTGAAGTTCCGCGTCGATTGGCTGCGTGGACAGAAGACAGGCTTCTTCGTTGACCAACGCGAGAACCGTTCCCTCTTGGAGCACTATGCCAAGGGTCGCCGAGTGCTCAATATGTTCTGTTACACAGGAGGTTTCTCCGTCTATGCCATGCGTGGCGGAGCAGAACTGGTACACTCCGAGGACAGTTCAGCAAAGGCCATCGAACTGACCCGTCAGAACGTGGAGATGAACTTCCCAGGCGATGCGCGCCATCAGGCTTTCTGCGAGGATGCCTTTAAATATTTGGAGAAGGCTGACGGCTACGACCTGATTATCCTTGACCCACCGGCTTTTGCCAAGCATCGTGGTGCGCTGCATAATGCGCTGAAGGGCTATACCCGACTGAATGCCAAGGCGTTCGAGAAGATTCAGCCAGGCGGCATCCTCTTCACCTTCTCCTGCTCACAGGTGGTGACGAAGGACCATTTCCGCAATGCTGTGTTTACGGCTGCGGCACAGGCTGGACGTAAGGTGCGCATCCTGCATCAGCTGCACCAGCCTGCCGACCATCCCATCAACATCTATCATCCAGAGGGCGAATATCTGAAAGGTCTCGTGCTCTATGTGGAATAGTTGAGAGGAGAGAGGAGAGAGGAGTGTTGAGTGTTGAGTCCTATATCCAAAAACATCAGCTGTTACGTCCTGACGGGCGTTACCTGGTGGCACTGAGCGGCGGAGCCGACAGTGTTGCCCTGCTGCTTCTGTTGCAGGAACATGGCTATCAGGTGGAGGCGGCACATTGTAACTTCCACTTGCGTGGCGAGGAGTCGGAGCGCGACGAACAGTTTGTCGTCTCGTTGTGCGAGGGTAGGGGCGTCACCCTGCATCGTGCCCACTTCGATACGCGTGAGTATGCCGCCCTGCATCATGTCAGCATCGAGATGGCAGCACGCGACTTGCGCTACCGTTATTTCGAACAGCTGCGTCAGGACCTGCAGCTGGATGGCATCTGTGTGGCCCACCATCGTGACGACCTCGTGGAGACGGTACTCATGAACCTTGTTCGCGGAACGGGCTTGCGGGGTCTTCAGGGCATCCGTCCCAAGAACGGCTATATCCTCCGTCCCTTGTTGTGCGTCAGTCGCCAGCAGATTGAGGAGTATCTACAGGCCAAGGGACAACCCTTCGTGACTGACAGCACCAATCTCGAAGACGACGTGGTACGCAATAAGATTCGCTTGAACATTCTTCCGCAACTGCTTGATATCAATCCTGCTGCCGCAGAGCATATTCATCAGACTGCAGAGCATGTCAGCGAAGCACTTTCCCTCGTGGACGAGGAGGTGAGCCGTCAGCGTCAGGAGGCTGTGCTGGAAGAAAGTGACGACCGTCTGGTGCTCGATGCCAGCAAGCTGACCAACCCAACGGTGCTCTTCGAGATACTCAAGCCCTACGGCTTTTCTACTGATACGACAGAAGCGTTAGGAACCGCCGTTTCCCCCTCCACCGGCAAGCGTTTTGCCTCCCCTGACTATGACCTCGTTGTTGATCGTGGCCGTTTGGTCATAGAGCGACGCAAGGAACAGCCGAAACCCATGCGGATTCCCGAGTGCGGCCATTACGTCGTGGGAGATATGCGCTTCTCCGTTGAGAGTCTTTCGACGGCCCCAGACTTCAAACCGTCGAAAGCCAGCAACCTGGTTCATCTTGACGCCTCGAAGGTGACGTTCCCCCTGACCGTGCGCCCTGTTTGTGAGGGTGACTGGTTCGTGCCTTTCGGCATGACGGGACGCAAACTGGTCAGCGACTTCCTGACCGACCGTAAGGTGAACCTGCTGGACAAAAGAAAAGCGCTCGTCGTTTGTGATGCGACGAACGCTGTCTTATGGTTGGTCGGTTATCGTACCGACAACCGTTTCCGCGTTACCGAAGAGACAGAAGCACTCTTAGAAATGTCTCTCAACTCTTAACTCTCAACTCTCAACTAAATCACCCATTCATAGACAACAGGAACTCCTCGTTGTTCTGCGAACGCACCAGTCGGTCGCGTAAAGTATCCATAGCTTCCAACGGGTTCATCTCGGCAATGAACTTGCGGCATATCCACATGCGGTTCAGTGTGGTCTGATCCTGCAACAGGTCGTCGCGACGCGTAGAAGACTGTACCAGGTCGATGGCCGGGAAGATACGCTTGTTCGAGAGCTGACGGTTGAGCTGGATTTCCGAGTTACCCGTACCCTTGAACTCCTCGAAGATCACCTCGTCCATCTTCGAGCCCGTATCCACGAGCGCCGTAGCAATGATGGTCAGCGAGCCGCCACCCTCAATGTTACGGGCAGCACCGAAGAAGCGCTTAGGCTTCTGCAGGGCATTGGCATCCACACCACCCGTGAGCACCTTTCCGCTGGCAGGCGCCACCGTGTTGTAGGCACGTGCCAGACGCGTGATGGAGTCCAGGAAGATGACCACGTCGTGTCCGCACTCCACCATGCGCTTCGCCTTCTCCAGCACGATGCCTGCAATCTTCACGTGGCGGTCGGCAGGCTCGTCGAAGGTCGAGGCAATCACCTCGGCATTCACCGTGCGGGCCATGTCGGTCACCTCCTCAGGACGCTCGTCGATGAGCAGCATCATGATGTAAGCCTCGGGGTGGTTGGCAGCAATGGCGTTGGCAATGTCCTTCATCAGGATGGTCTTACCCGTCTTCGGCTGTGCCACGATGAGTGCACGCTGACCCTTACCGATGGGTGAGAACAAATCGACAATACGCACCGATGGGTTCGTGGTTGCCTTGTCTCCGCAAAGCGTGAACTTCTCGTCGGGGAACAGCGGTGTCAGATGTTCGAAACTGACGCGGTCGCGCACCTCGGCAGGCAGGCGTCCGTTGATGGTGTCAACACTCGACAGCGCAAAGTACTTCTCGCTGTCGTGTGGAGGACGAACGGTGCAATCCACCACGTCACCCGTCTTCAGCCCATACTTTTTGATCTGCTGGGGCGACACGTAGATGTCGTCGGGCGACGACAGGTAGTTATAGTCCGACGAACGCAGGAAGCCATAGCCGTCCTGAATCACCTCCAGCACACCGTTGCCTGTGATAATGTCGGCAAAGTCGTACTTTGCCGTCTGCTGCTGGCTGCCGTAGCTATGGGCAGCGGGCTGTTCGTTTGGCTGAGGCTGTTGTACCATCGGACGGTCAAAGATGTCCAGCGTAGGCATGGCACCCTGATCCTCAATGGGGATATCAACTACTGTGATGAAGTCTGTTCCGTCACCCGGATCACCTTCCCATACTCCTTCTGGAACGTCCTCGACAGGTGCTTCATTCGTGGACTGTTGGTTGTGCTGGGCCATCTTCTCCTGCAATTGTTCCAACATGTTCTGGTCGGCAGCGTCTTCGGCAGGCACGTCTTGACTCTCAGCCTCAGGCACAGCAATCTCTGCTGCGGGAGTAGTCTCTGCCTCTGCCTTAGCCTCTGCCTCAGCAGCAGCCAGGGCAGCAGCCTCAGCCTCCTTCTCGGCTTTCGACTTGCGGCCACGCTTCTTCGGAGCAGGCTTCTCCTCCTGTACCTCCTGAACCTCAGGCGTTTCCTGTGCAGCTTGAACCTCATCACTGAACAGCGAAGGCTGTTTTTCCGTCTTCGCTGACTCGCGACCGCTTTTCACGTCGAAGTTCTCGCCTTCTTTTCCTTTGACAGAATATACTCTGTCAGTATCTTTCTTTGCAATACGTGTACGCTTACGCTTCGGTGCGTCGCTGATACCTGCGGCACTGTTCTCGGCAGCTTTGTCGATAATGGCGTAAATCACGTCTTGCAGTTCGTCCTTGGGGGTTACTTTGATGCCCAAGTCTGCTGCGATTCCCATCAACTGGGGAATCTCCATAGCTTCTAGTTCTTCCTTCTTGTACATAATATAATATACAGTATTCGGTTATAAATTCAACAATGATTGGATGTGATTTGGAAAGAAAGTGCTTCACGGATAGAAACACGTTTTTCTGAAATACGTCTGCAAAGGTACGAATAAGTGAGCAAAATACCAAAAAAATAAAGATTTTTTTTGTTTTTTCGAACGGAGTACCTTCGAGACGATAGTCTCAAAGTTCGAATAAGTGAGCAAAATACCAAAAAAATAAAAATTTTTTTGTTTTTTCGGTGTTATTCTGTATAGAACTTAATGAGGCGGGTGAGTGCCTGCTGACAGACAGGACAGAAGGTAGGGTATTCGTTGGTACGCATACGACAGTCTTCCTGTCCGCGCCATACACCGTGTGAGAGGTAGCCACCGCCTTCCACCAGACTTGCCTTTCCTTCACGTATGAGGTTCTCCCACTTGCCGCTGAAGTTGTGCAGGGTGGTGAGGTTGGGCTCCCAGGGCTCCGTGTCGCTGAAGTACATGGGGTCGCTGTCACCATAGGGGTACTCATCGCCTAAGCCGCCGAAGGAGTGTCCGAACTCATGGACGACGACGGGTTCGTACTTCGGGCCGTGGGCAGCCGCAAGGTTATATGAGTTGTAGATGCCGCCGCCGCCATAGGTCGTGGTGTTGGTCAGGATGATGATGTGCTCATAGGGGGTGCCTGCCAGTACGTCGTGTAGCTGCTTGAGGTGCAGCGTGGTAAGGTAACGCTCGGTGTAGAACGTGTCGAACTGGGAACTGAGCACTGTCTTCTTCCAGATGCCTTGACGGGGGACGCTGACACCAGAGTCCTTCGATGTTGACAAGAGGGCGATGATGTTGAAGCGGTCTTGCAGGGTCTTGAAGGGCTCGTGCTCGAAGAGGGCACGTACGGCTTTGCGGCAGTCGTCGAGATAGGTCTGCAGCTCACTGGCTTGATAACCCTCGGCTACGAAGGCAACGTGGATGGAGCGACTGGTGTCACGGGCTGCATGCAGGGTTACGTAGGGCGTTACGTTTCGTTCTCCGATGTGGCGGATGAGGATGTCCTGCGGATCGACGCTGTGCGTCATGGTGGCGTTCACCTGGTCGTGGTAGTCACGCAGCTCGACGGTGACGGTGACAGGTCGCTTGGGGTAGGGAATGAGAAAGACGTTCTCGAACGACTTACGGGTGTGCTTGGCTTCGTCGGTAGCCAGCCATTCCTGAAAGAGGGTGGAGAAGGGGTGACGGTAGATGATGCTGTCGCTCTCAGCATCGCGTACGATGACCTGTCCGTTGCCTTTCAGGGGTACTTCTGCCAGTCGCTTCTGTCGGCCATACCAGCGGGGCATGACGCTCAGCTGGTCAACGTAGATGTCCTGTCGGGCTGAGTCGCCGGCAAAGGTGTAGTCGATACGCAGCGTCTTGTCTTCGAAGTAGGTAGTGAAGTTCTGCGCTGCTGCGCTGCTAAATGCCAGATGCCAGATGATCAATGATAAGCCTACGGCGACAATGTGTTTCATTCCGTCTCGAAATAGTTTTCCAGTTCTTGGGCGGCTGCTCCCTCGGTGTTGTCAATGTCGCGCACGATGACGCCATGTTCCAGCAGGGCGATGCGTGTGGAGATATCGACGGTATGGGCCAGGTTGTGGCTCGACACGAGGATGGTGGCGCCTGTCTCACGGTTATATTCCGTCAGCAGGTGCTTGAGCATGTTCTGGCTCGAGGGGTCGAGGAAGTTGAAGGGCTCGTCAAGGATGACAATGCCCGGCTTGTTGAAGAGTGCCGAGATGATACCCACCTTCTGCTTGTTGCCAGCCGAGAGGTTGCGGATGAGCTTCTTCTGTCCGAATACCTCGCCGGCAGCGAAGCGCTCAAAGTCTTTCAGACGTTCATCGACCTCAGCCTGCGTCTTGCCGGAAATCTTGCCGAGGAAGGCAAAATACTCCTCGGGTGTGAGGAAGTCGATGAGGAAACCTTCGTCAATGTATGCGCCGACCTGCTGTTTCCATTCCTCGCTCTCTGCTGGATTGATGCCGTTGATGGTTACGGTGCCGTCGTCGGCCTTCAGCAGGTCCAACATGATGCGGAAGAGTGTGCTCTTGCCTGCACCGTTGTTACCGACAAGGCCAAGGATGTCGCCGTCGTTCACAGTGAACGAGGCGATATCGCTGGCAATGGTTTCTCCAAACTGCTTCTTGAGATTGCTAATGGTAATCATAATTCTCAATTCTCAATTACACGATTCCTCGTCCGTGACAGTTCTTGAATTTCTTTCCGCTTCCACAGGGGCAGGGGTCGTTACGTCCGGGCAGCTTGTCCTTCATAATCGGGGTGCGAGGCTGCTGCGAACGGGTGTCCTGAGCTGCTGCGGCTGCCTGGTTGGGGTCAACCATCTGCTCCTGCTCTAAGCTCTGCTTGCTCTCGGTGTATTGGTCGCGACGGGTGCGCTGCTCAGGTGCTGCCTCCTGTACCTGTCCCTGCATCTCGGGGATGGCGGCACGCATGAGGATAGAGACGATGCGGTTGTTCATGGTGTTCACCATGTTGTCGAACAGCTTGACACTCTCGAGCTTGAAGATGAGCAACGGGTCTTTCTGCTCGTAGCTGGCGTTCTGTACGGAGTGCTTCAGCTCGTCGAGCTCACGCAGGTTCTCCTTCCAGGCGTCGTCGATGATGTGGAGTAGAATCTGCTTCTCGAACTCCTTGACAATCGACTTGCACTCAGAGTCGTAGGCCTCCTTGAGGTGACAGGGGATGTTGAACATGCGGCGTCCGTCAGTCACGGGTACTACGATACGTTCGTACATGTGTCCCTGATTCTCATACACCTGCTTGATGATGGGCTGTGCAACGGTCTGTATGCGCTCGGTCTTGCGGTTGAAGGCTTCCATCACTGCCTGGAATGCGTCTTCCTCCAGCTTCTCGCGGTTCTCGTTAATAAGCTGCTCGCTGGTGAAGGGTACCTCCATAGCGAAGATGTGCAGGAACTCCTCCTTGCAGCCGTCGAAGTCGTTGTTCTCGATAATGTTGACGATGCGGTCCCACATGGTGTTGGCAATGTCCATGCCGATGCGCTCACCCATCAGGGCGTGACGGCGCTTCTCATAGACTACGGTACGCTGCTTGTTCATCACGTCGTCGTACTCCAGCAGACGCTTACGGATACCGAAGTTGTTCTCCTCCACCTTCTTCTGTGCACGCTCGATGCTGCGGCTGATCATGGGGCTCTCAATCATCTCGCCCTCCTTGAAGCCCAGACGGTCCATGACGCTGGCAATACGCTCGCTGGCGAACAGACGCATCAGTTTGTCTTCGAGTGAGACGAAGAACACGCTGGAGCCTGGGTCACCCTGACGTCCGGCACGACCACGCAACTGACGATCGACGCGGCGACTCTCGTGACGCTCTGTACCGATGATGGCGAGTCCACCCGCGGCTTTCACATCGGGTGACAGCTTAATATCGGTACCACGACCGGCCATATTGGTAGCAATGGTGACGGCACCCAGTCCGTTGGTCGATTGACCAGCCAGTGCCACGATGTCGGCCTCCTTGTGGTGCAGCTTGGCGTTCAGCACCTGGTGGGGTATCTTACGCATGTCGAGCATCTTCGACAGCAGCTGTGAGATTTCCACCGAGGTGGTACCCACCAGCGTAGGACGTCCGCTCTCACGCATCTTGATAATCTCGTCGATCACGGCGTTGTACTTCTCGCGTGCTGTCTTATAGACGCGGTCGTTCTGGTCGTCACGAATAACGGGGCGATTGGTAGGAATCTCCACCACGTCGAGCTTGTAGATGTCCCAGAACTCACCGGCCTCGGTGATGGCGGTACCGGTCATACCTGCCAGCTTGTGATACATGCGGAAGTAGTTCTGCAGCGTGATGGTGGCGAAGGTCTGCGTGGCAGCCTCGACCTTCACGTGCTCCTTGGCTTCAACGGCCTGGTGCAGACCGTCGCTCCAGCGGCGGCCTTCCATGATACGGCCTGTCTGCTCATCGACAATCTTCACCTCACCGTCGATGACTACATACTCGTCGTCCT
>CAMVQS010000061.1 GCA_947169685.1 uncultured Prevotella sp.
AACCACATCAGGAAATAAGCAAAAAACTGTCAACCGTAATCAGGAAAAGACAGTAGGTCGTTGCTGTATTTCATTATTCTTCATTTTGTTCATCAAGCGTTTGTTGCGTTTGTAAGTGGATTCACTCATTTTCAATCCTTGACTCTCCATGTATTTATAGTTCTCTGTATTGGTCTTGTTGTCGTCATAGAATTCCATAAAAACCAACAGTTCGTAATAGTGCTTTTCTGATATTCCGAGGCCATGGGGGGTCATCTTGTTAGTTTTGGATAATATGTTTTCTCTTTTTATAGGGGTATAAGGGGTGTTAGGGGATGTAGTATAGATAGGATTTTGAGTAGAAATAGAGGTAGAAAAAGGGTTTAACCAATTTTTTGTGACGTTTTTATCCCCGAATTCCATTATTTCGGAGCTTTTTCTCCATTCACGTACATGTTTTCCCAGCGTACTGGGTTTGATTTCTTTTCCCAATTTCTCTGAAAGGATTTTTGCCAGTTCCTTATATGTCTTGCCAATCAGGATGTCTTGCTCTATCAGTTGAATTCTTTCAATCCACACACAGCAAGTATAGAACTTCTTTACCATCGGCAGGAGTTTGCGTTTTGACATGCCAAGCATCCCAGCAGTCTCAGGATTGACCTTAAAGCCAAACTCGCTATCCTTTTTTGCTTTCTCTATCATTTTGCACCTGTAATTGAGGTCTTCCGACCATGCCTCATCAACAATTGATTTGATGCGTTGAGGGGTAAAGACGTCTTCACCGACACAGTCAGTACCATCAAGATTTTTGTTCACATAACCTTTGGAGAACAAATATAATCCGTGATACAGCAAATCATCATAACAAATTCTGTCATAATTCATGGCAATGACCAAGATAAGTTGATTCATTAGCATAATATGTCTCCCTTCCCCGTTTCTAAACGGCTTTATTTTATTTACACGCTTTCCCGTATGGTCTGTCCCCCATTCTGAGCGGAAATAGATTTTTAAGTAGTCCTCCTGGTAAGGAATAAAAGGATATTCTGCAGAAAGCTGTTTCAAGGAAGTTTCAAACCTTACTCTGTACATCAAACTATATTTCTGAACTATTTGTTCTATGGTCATAATTGGGTTGTGACAGTCCTGCTCCATTTGAAGACCGACATCTTTGTGGAGGAATGTTTTTGGATGATGCCTCTTTCTAAGGACGACGTTCTTCTTTTCAGCATTGTCCTTTTTTCTATGCGTTTCCATCACTTTTTCTTTTACCTTATTAGCCGGAAAGACTTCTGACGGTGTGTCATCATATACACTAACAATATCGGTTGGCTGATAAATATTCCACGATGTCCAGTATTCTATGTTGCTTTTGGGATTACCCAAGAAGAAGCGGCCTGACACTAAGGTACAATTACGGTCAAGTTCAAAGCCTTCATGTCCTTTAGCACGTATGACTTGCTCTACATCCAACATCAAAGCAAGGGCTATTTTTGAATAACCATCGAAATTATGCATCACGTCCTTAAAAACATAAGCCAGCCGGAAACGATTTAGCTTTCCTGGCATCATGTGTGACTGTGTTGTCATGGCAAATGTTGGTTTGTATTTCAATACCTCTATTGTCTCTTGCATGCTGACCTTACTATCGTCTGCATCAAGGAATATGACTTGTGCACCCTTCCATTGACCATTGAATGAACCTTTCCATTGAAATGGAGAAGGTCTATTGAATAGCCCCGACACACAATGTCCATTGGTAAGATTGATAAACAGCTGACAAGTACTAATTTCCGTTGGACAGAACGTAAGACTTCCTGCCGTTTTTACTTTCAGTTCATTGTCCATGTAGAGCCACATATTATCCTTCTTGTCCTCAGGAATATATTCTGCATGAGATATTTCTTCAGGGGTTGCCTTTCTTACATCACACTGAACACTTTGAGTAATTTTAATTGGATATAATTTATTTATAATCATTTGTTTTTATGCAAAGTTACTAAAAAATCGAAGCGATTCCAAGTGTTTTCCTCAAATGTCTTAACACTCTTGATTTAAATCAAGTGCAACGTAAATAATAGCTTATTCTCAAGCGTTTGGGAGAGCTTTACCTATAGGAAATCATCTTAGTGCACACGGGAACCGCATTCTGTGTTCTACATATTACTCCTATTTCTATTTTGCTCCTTTTCTTCTATTACAGTCCCGACACAGCATCTGGCAGTTCTCAATGACGGTACGCCCGCCGTCTCTCCAAGGAGTGACATGGTCACCTTCCATGAACTCATAGTCGAACTCCTTACCGCAGAGTGGACAAATATGATGCTGTTGTTCCCAAACTGCCAACTTGATATCCTCGGGGAAAGCCCGAAGGTCGAGATAATGCTCATCGCCTGTCAACACATAAGGAATAATGCCCGCCTGCTTCTGTATCTCACTGTCACGCATCAATACTGAAATCCGTCGGCCCAATTCTTCCGTGTCAAGGGTTACAGTGTGGTATTTATCATAGAATAAAGCCCAATCCAATCCCTTCATAATCTTTTTAAACTTCTTCATATCGAAATTGGTGATGGCCCAGTTCAGTACGTTTTGGAAGTATGTCCACAGGTTATTGGCGTTTGGGTCATGCTGGTGGGCGGCCATATAGCCAACAGCCGTCTGACGGTGCCCTTCACGGGTCTCGTGGTCTGCCATCCACTCCAAAGCCTTTTTTATGAAATCTTGGCGAATAGGTGTTCCGTTCACCAAGTCCTTGCCTAAACGGTAGGCACCGCAGTTTGACTTCGAGAAGTGACGCTTGGCATCAGACAATTATTTGGAAACTGCAAAAGAATGTCGAAGAAAAAATAAAAATCCCTTATTAAATCGATAAGACGCTAACCTATGAATTCTTCGCAAAACGTCGCAAATCGCAAATCGTCGCAAAATGGTTTTTGGACAACTTTTTCTTTGCAAAAATACAAAAAGTTATTCAAAAAGGATAACTTTTTACTTTTGAGATTTTAGTTTTTGGCAGAAAAACGTGGGAAAAACTCATATACTATATTCTTCCATACTTTTTTTCTGGAAAATATTTGAAAAAACTAAAAAAAGAGCGCATAACTTGTTGATAATAAAAAGAATCACAGATTCTTCACGACGTTCAAAAACTCAAAATTTTTAAACCCTTGTTCCCATTCGCGCCGTTCTGACCCTCTCAGAACGGCGTTTTCAGGTGGTCAAAACGGCGTTTTGAGGGCGTCAAGACGGCGTATTGACACCACGTAAACGGCGTTTTTTGAAAAAAAAGTCGAAAATTTCTTGGAAATGTGACTAAATTTAGTTACCTTTGCGCCGATGAACAAGAAAGATAAACTAACCAAACGATTCAGGACACTTCCCAAGGATTTTACTTTTGAGGAAGTTGTCAGTCTTTTTCAAGGCTACGGATTTGAGCTCGAGAACAAAGGAGCTACGTCTGGTTCACGCATAAAGTTCTACAATGCAGAGCATCAGAACGCTTACATCATGCACAAGCCCCATCCAAGCAACATCATCAAGGGGTATATCATGCGCGACATCTTGAATTATTTGATAAAGAACAATTATATAAAATAGGAGGACAGACATATGGGATATTTGAAATATAAAGGCTATACCGGAAGTGTAGAATACAGTGAAGAGGACCAGTGTCTTTTCGGCAAGGTACAGGGAATGGCGAAGGACAGCATCACATACGAGGGTACAACGGTTGAGGAACTGACCGCTGACTTTCAGGGAGCTGTTGATGACTATCTCGCATTATGCGATGAGAAAGGCATTGAGCCCAGAAAGCCCTATACAGGAGTGCTGAATGTACGGCTAACCCCCGAGATTCATAGTGGCGCAGCGATGGCAGCACAAAAGGCTGGCATTACTATCAATGCTTTTATCAAAAATGCCGTTGCGCAGGCCTTGGGGATGGTACTTTGAAAGAAAAAACTATTCTACATCATAAAAAACGGGAGGATCGAAAATCCTCTCGTTTTTTATGTAATTCGCTGAAAATAAGTGAGAAAAAGTTTGGTGGTTTCAGAAAAAAATAGTATCTTTGTAGTGTGATAATAGAGTATCACATAACATGTTTCATTAACCCTAATAATCTGTTTAGTTATGGCAGTACGTTATGTTTTGCAGCAATGCAACAACCAGAAGTCGGACAACTACGGGCAGTACGTGGCTCGTGTCCGCACGCTGGGCACCATCTCGACCGCTGAGCTGTCGGAGCAGGTGCAGCAGAACGCTTCGGTGAAGCGCTCTGACGTGAAGGCCGTCATCGAGGAGTTCGTTGACGTGCTGAAGGAGAAGCTGGGTGAAGGCTTCTCAGTGAAGATCGACGGAATAGGGACCTTCTCGCCCCGCATCCGCGCCAAGTACCAGCAGGTGACCGCCGAGAGTCCCTACGACATCGACAAGTTGGACAACAAGGGTAATCGTGCCGGCATCGTCAGCGTGGGTGTCCTGTTCCGTCCTGAGCGTAAGCGCACCTCAGCAGGCAGCATCCAGACGCTGATGCCCGAGCGCAAGCTCAGAAAGTGGGAGAACTACGTCCAGCAGACCACGCCGTCCGGCAACGGTGGCGGTGATTAGACCAAGGACCCTTCCAAACCTCCCCTGTTTAGGGGAGGCTTTTTGTTTTCTCAACATTGCGAGGAACAAAATCCCAGACCAAAAAGAGAGGCGCCAGAATTCAGACGCCCCCTTTTTTGTTATTCGTTGATGAATGTTTGTATGAACTCCTGAAGATGCAGAAGACCGTAGCTACCGTTGACACATGACACTTCGTCGTACTGCTGCACATCGTCGGGGGTGATGCCTCGGTGCCAGATGATGAACGGCACGGGCTCGTTGACGTGGATGCGCAGCTCCACAGGGGTGGGGTGGTCAGGCAGAACGGCCACACAGACGGGTTCGTCCATCTTTTCTATCGCCTCAATGACGGGACGTATCAGTCGTTGGTCGAGGTAGTTGATGGCACGCAGCTTCAGGTCGAGGTCGCCGTCGTGACCTGCCTCATCGGTAGCCTCGACATGTACGAAGACAAAGTCGTCGTGCTGCAGGGCTTCGATGGCTGCCTGTGCCTTGCCCTCGTAGTTGGTGTTGGCCAGTCCTGTGGCTCCGGGCACCTTGATGATACGCAGGCCGGCATACTTGCCGATGCCCTGAATGAGGTCAACGGCCGAGATGACAGAGCCTGTCTTGATGTCCGGATATTGCTGCATGAGCGTCTGCATGGACGGACGGTAGCCGCCGCTCCAGGGCCAGATGCTGTTGGCCTGTCGTTCGCCGCGACGTGCCTTCTCGATGTTATACGGATGCTTGGCCAAGAGCTCTTGTGAACGCAGGATGAGGTCGTTGAGGAGGTCGGCGGTCTCTTTTGCTGCGACATATTCGCTGCCTACAAGACCGTCCTCGGGTTTTACCAGCAGCGGACGCCACGGCTCGTTGGGATGGTCGTGGGGCGGTGCACAGACAATGTGCTTGTTACCGCCTTTGATGACGAGGAGGTGACGGTACTGTATGCCGGTGATGAACTTCACGCGTTCATTGCCCAGATGCTCATTCAGGTACTTGATGAGCACGTCGGCATCCTGAGTCTCGAGGTTACCACCGTTGTGGGTGATGATTTTGCCGTTCTCAAGGGTGATGATATTACAGCGGATGGCGAAGTCGTCGTCTGCCATGTCGTAGCCGATGCTGGCAGCTTCCAGCGGGCCACGTCCTTCATAGACCTTGTTGAGGTCGTAGCCCAGAATGGCGGTGTTGGCAACTTCGGAGCCCGGGGGGAATCCTTCGGGTACCGTGACCAGACGGCCACAACGCCCTTCACGTGCCAGACGGTCCATCATGGGCTTGTCGGCATATTGCAACGGTGTCTTGCCTCCCAAACGCTCTATGGCGTGGTCGGCCATTCCGTCACCGAGGATGATTATTCGTTTCACCTTATTATATATTAGCAATCGACATGATGTTCGCAAAGACACCGGCAGCGGTGACGGCGGCACCGGCACCGTATCCCTGGATGAGCATGGGGTATTCCTTGTAGCGCTCAGTGGTCAGAAGCACGATGTTGTTGGAACCTTCAAGGCCGTAGAACGGATGACCGTAGGGTACCTCCTTCAGGGCGACGTTGGTCTTGCCGTTCTCCATCGTGGCAACGAAACGCCAGCGCTTGTTCTCTTTCTCAAGAACCTTGCGACGGGCCTCGAAGTCGGCATCCAACTCGGGCAGGCGCTTCCAGAAGTCGTCGATACTGCCCTCGAAATAGGAGTCGGGTACGAAGAGATGCTTCTCCACGTCATCCTGCTCCACCTTGTAGCCTGCCTCACGGGTGAGGATGACCAGCTTGCGGATGACATCGGTGCCAGAGAGGTCGATGCGCGGGTCGGGCTCGGAGTAACGCTGCTCCTTGGCGCGGCGCACGGTCTCAGAGAAGGGCACGTCGGCAGCTATCTCGTTGAAGATGAAGTTGAGCGTACCAGAGAGGATTGCCTCAATCTTCAGAATCTTATCACCTGAGTTGCACAGGTCGTTGATGGTGCCGATGATGGGCAGTCCGGCTCCGACGTTAGTCTCATAGCGGAACCACACACCACGGTCGCGGGCGGTCTGGCGCAGCTTCACGTAGCTGTCGTAGTCACCGGATGCTGCAATCTTGTTGGCAGCCACCACGCTGATGTTATGCTCTAAGAATGTCTGGTAGAGCATGGCTATCTGGCGGCTGGCGGTGCAGTCAACGAACACCGAGTTAAAGATGTTCATCTTCACGATTTCGTCGCGCATGTGGTCGGTATTGGCGGGGAAGCCTGCACGCAGAATCTTCTCGTAGTTGTCAAGGTCGATACCGTCACGGTCGAGCACGAAGTTATCGACATCCGAGATGCCGACGACGTTCAGTTTCAGGCGACGTGATTGCATGAGGAACTGCTGCTGTGTGCGGATCTGCTCCAGAAGCATGCCGCCCACAGTACCGATACCGCAGATGAAGATGTTGAGCACTTTGTATTCTGACAGGAAGAACGAGTCGTGCAGCACGTTGAGCGACTTGCGCAGGAAACGGCTGTCAACGACGAACGAGATGTTGGTCTCGGAAGCTCCCTGAGCGCAGGCTATGACGGAGATACCACTACGGCCGAGGGTGCCGAACAGCTTACCGGCAATACCTGGTGTGTGCTTCATGTTCTCACCCACGATGGCGATGGTAGCCAGTCCGCTTTCTGCCTGCATGGGGAACATGGCACCGGTCTCAATCTCCTTGCTGAACTCTTCGTTAAGCACTTCAACGGCGGCATCGGCATCCTCGTCGCGCACACCGATGGAGGTGGAGTTTTCGGATGAGGCCTGTGATACCATAAATACGGAGATGCCCTTGTTGGCCAGTGTCGTGAAGATACGGCGGTTAACACCGATGACACCCACCATTGACAGACCCGTCACCGTAATCAGAGTGGTGCCCTTGATGCTGGAGATACCCTTGATGGGCTTCTGGTCGTTATCGATATGATCCTTGATCAGCGTTCCCGGATGCTCGGGGTTGAACGTGTTCTTCACGCGGATGGGGATGTTTTTGACGCAGACGGGATAGATGGTCGGCGGATAGATGACCTTCGCACCGAAGTTGCAGAGCTCCATGGCCTCGACATAGCTGAGCTCGTTGATGGTATAGGCAGACTGGATGACCTTCGGGTCGGCCGTCATGAAGCCATCGACATCGGTCCATATCTCCAGCACCTCAGCGTTGAGGGCTGCGGCAATGATGGCTGCGGTGTAGTCGCTGCCGCCACGTCCGAGGTTGGTGGTCTCGTGGGTGTCGCGGTCACGGGCCACGAAGCCGGGAACGACGTAGATGGTCTCGGGCTTGAGTGTGACGAATGTCTCCTTGACCAGTTTGGCGGTTAGCTCGGCATCAAGAGTATGATGGCCGTTTTTCTTCTCCGTGCGGATGAAGTCGCGGCTGTTCATGCGGATGCCATTCTTGACCAATGCTGCCACGATGTTGGATGACAGGCGTTCGCCATAGCTGACGATGGCATCCTGCGTCTTGTGGCTCAGGTCGTGGATGAGATAGACACCATAGTAGATGCTCTTCAGCTGTTCGAAGAGCGAGTCTATGCGTTTGAGCAAGTCCTCGCGCTTCTTGGTGTCGGTGATGATCGTGTCAATCATCTGGTGATGACGCTCGACGATGCCGTCGAACTCATCGCGATAGCTCTTGTCACCCTTCAGGGCCAACTCAGAGATAGCAATGAGTTTATCGGTGATACCGTCAAGTGCACTTACTACTACGACGACAGGTTGCGTCCGAGCCTCTGCCTCAACGATGTCTTTCAAACTTAGGATGCTTTTCACGGAACCTACGGACGTTCCGCCGAATTTCAGTACTTTCATATATAATATTTTTTTGTTTTTGTTTCTATTTTGTCATTGCCTGCTTGATCTTGTTCACGTAGGCATCGATGACGGCAATGGCTGTAATGTTGACCACGTCGCGTACCGTAGCTCCAAAGTCAACGAAGTGAATGGGCTTGTTCAGGCCAACCTGGATAGGGCCGATAATCTCCACGTCGCTGTTGAGCATCTGCAGCATCTTGTAGCTGGAGCGTGCCGAGGTGAGGTTGGGGAACACCAGACAGTTTACCGTCTTGTCCTTCAGTTGCGTGAAGGGATACTGCTCGTCGCGCAGCTCGTTGTCGAGGGCGAATGCTATTCCCATCTCACCGTCGATGGGGATGTCGGGGTATAGCTCATGCAGACGTTCAACGGCGTGGCGCACCTTCCAGGCTCCGTCGGACTGTGATGAGCCGAAGTTGGAGTGACTGATCATGGCCACAACGGGCTTCTCGTTGAAGAAGCGTACGCTGGTGGCAGCCAGTTTGGCAATATCGACGAGTGCATCCGTATCGGGATTCTCGTTCACCAGCGTGTCGGCGATGTAGAACGTACCCTTGGCGGAGTTGATGATGTGCATGGCAGCGAAGTGCTTGAACTCCTTGCGGATGCCGATAACCTCATTGACAACCTTGATGGTGTTCGAATACTTGGTGTAGAGACCTGTGATGAAAGCGTCAGCCTCGCCTGTCTCGACCATCATCATGCCGAAGTAGTTGCGCTCGAACATCTTGTCGTTGGCCTCCTGGTAGGTGTAACCATCGCGCTGGCGCTTCTCTGTGAGGATGCGGGCGTAGCGCTCGCGGCGCTCCTGCTCAGAGGGGTGGCGCAGGTTGACAATCTCGATGCCATCCAGTGAGAGGTCCATCTGGTCGGCCATCTTGGTGATGACCTCGTCGTTACCCAACAGGATGGGGTGGCAGATGCCCTCGGCCTTGGCCTGTACGGCGGCTTTCAGCATGGTGGGGTGGACAGCCTCTGCGAAGACCACACGCTGTGGGTGGGCGGCGGCAGTGGCATAGAGCTTCTGGGTGAGCTTGGTCTCCTGACCGAGCAGCACGGAGAGCGACTTCTTATACTTGTCCCAGTCTTCGATGGGCTTGCGAGCCACACCGCTATCCATGGCTGCCTTGGCGACAGCGGCGCTGACCTCGGTGATGAGTCGTGGGTCAACGGGCTTGGGAATGAAGTAGTTGCGACCGAAGGTGAGGTTGTTGACCTTATAGACGTCGTTGACGACATCGGGAACAGGCTGTTTGGCCAGGTCAGCAATGGCGTAGACGGCGGCGAGCTTCATCTCTTCGTTGATGGCACGGGCGTGAACATCGAGGGCACCACGGAAGATGTAGGGGAAGCCGATGACGTTGTTGATCTGGTTGGGATAGTCGGTACGACCGGTAGACATCAGCACGTCGGGACGAGCGTCCATGGCGTCCTCATAGGAAATCTCGGGAACGGGGTTGGCGAGGGCAAAGATGACAGGGTCCTTAGCCATAGACTGTACCATCTCCTTGGAGAGCACGTTGCCCTTGGAGAGGCCCACGAAGACGTCGGCATCCTTGACAGCCTCTGCCAGCGTGTGGATATCCGTGCGAGAGGTGGCAAAGAACTTCTTCTGTTCGTTGAGGTCCTGGCGCTCGGTAGAGATGACGCCCTTGGAGTCGAGCATGACGATGTTGTCCTTCTGGGCACCGATGGCCATATACAGTTTTGTGCAGGAGATGGCTGCGGCACCAGCGCCGTTGACCACAATCTTCACCTTCTTGATATCTTTGTGGATGACCTCCATGGCATTCTTCAGTCCGGCAGCCGAGATGATGGCTGTGCCGTGCTGGTCGTCGTGCATCACAGGAATATCGAGTGTACGCTTCAGACGATCCTCAATGTAGAAACACTCAGGAGCCTTGATGTCTTCCAGGTTGATACCTCCAAAGGTGGGAGCAATCTTCTCGACAGCCTCACAGAACTTCTCTGGGTCTTTCTCGTTGACCTCAATGTCGAATACGTCAATGCCGCCATATATCTTGAACAGCAGTCCTTTTCCTTCCATGACGGGCTTGCCGCTCAGTGCGCCGATGTCGCCAAGTCCAAGTACAGCTGTGCCGTTAGAGATGACGGCCACCAGATTACCTTTGTCGGTATAGCGATAGGCATCGTCAGGGTTTTCTTGTATTTCCAGACAAGGGTAGGCTACGCCTGGAGAGTAGGCGAGCGAGAGGTCTGTTTGTGTACGGTAAGCCTTAGTGGGCTTTACTTCGATTTTACCTGGCCGTCCGCTTTCATGATATTCAAGGGCGGCTTCTTTGGAGATTTTTACCATTGTTTTATTATCCTTTTATGAACATTTTTCTAAAATCGAGTGCAAAAATAATAAAAAAAAGGCAGTTACCATGATGATTTATGAACTTTTTTTATAATTTTGCAGCAGAATGTAAACTTATGCAAGAAATAAAAGTTTTGTCACCCTATCGTCAGACACTTCGTGACCGTATTCTCGATACGGCCATCAACCTCTTTATGCAATGTGGTATCAAGGCGGTGAAGATGGACGATGTGGCCCATACTCTTTCTATCTCAAAGCGCACACTCTATGAAATTTACGACAATAAGGAACAGGTGCTTTTTGAGAGTATCCGTAAGTATCGTGAAAGCTATCGTCGGGAGTTAGAACATACTGTCCAGCAGAGTGCAAACGTCATGGACATCATCTTGCATATTTATCGTGAGAAGATCAAGGAATCCCAACAGGTTAATCCACTCTTTTATTCAGACCTTAGCCGTTATCCGAAGATATTGGAATCGTTCCAGCAGGATAGAGAACAGCAGCATCGGCAGTTTATGGCTTTTATGGAACGTGGCGCCAACGAAGGCTACTTCCGGCAGGATTTGAACTACGAACTTGTGGGTCGTATTTTCGAGGCGCTGAGCCGTTACATGATGGAGAACGAGTTATATCGCAGCTACTCGATGGAGGAACTGTTCCGTAACATGATTTTCGTATCCTTGCGTGGTTTTTGCACAAAAAAAGGTGTCGAAACGCTCGACACCTTCCTGTAGTATTTATTGATGTTGTTCTCGTAGTAAGTCGTTCACCGTCTTTACAGGGTTGAACGTCGAGAGGGGAACTTCCACGAAGATGGTTGACCAGTCGCTCATGGCACCGTTCCACAAACCCGGCAACTCTAGTGCCTTTAATTCTTTGCCGCTCTTTGACTTCGAAGAAATAAAGCCCGTGGTTTTATCCACGTAGTCGGGCAGGTTGAATGGTTGTCCTTTGTAGTCCTTGACGGCGCAAACCAAATCAACGGGGTTGAAATGTGTGCCGTGAGTGAACATTTCCATGTATTTTTCGTTTGACTTGTCAATCTGTGAACTCTCCAGAATTTGTAGCGATACAGTGCCATCTTGGTTGTAGGTCAAGAACGGACCGCCTCCAGGCTCGCCAGCATTCTTCACTACGCCACACACGCGCATCGGACGATTTAACTTCCTTCTCAGATATATAACCAACTCAGCATCCTCTAGCTCCTTGATGTCGGCCTTGCGGCAGCATAGATCTTGTTGTACAAAGTGTATCATTTCCTCGATTTCCTCATGACTGTACTTGCCTGTGTCGAGTAAACGCAAATACTCAAAAGCTTTTTGCTGCAATGTAATCAGTACACCGGCAATCACCTGCTTCCACTCCACAGTATCTTCCTTCAGACGGTCTGGCACTACGTTGTCGATATTCTTCACGAAAATGACGTCAGCGTCAATCTCGTTCAGGTTCTCAATCAGAGCACCGTGTCCTCCAGGACGGAATAGCAGACTGCCGTCATCGTTGCGGAACGGAGTGTTGTCGGCGTTAGCTGCTACAGTGTCCGTGGAAGGTTTCTGTTCAGAGAAGGTGATGTCGTACTTGATGCCATACTTCTTGGCATACAGGTCGGCCTTTTCTGCGACCTTGGCCTTGAACAGTTCCATGTGTTCGTGGCTAACGGTAAAGTGTACGTGAGCCTCACCATTAGAAGCAGCGTACAGGGCACCTTCTACCAAATGTTCTTCCATTGGTGTGCGTGGGCCTTCGGGGTAGTTGTGGAACAATAGCAGACCTTTCGGTAACTGTCCATAATTCAGGCCTTCGGCCTTTAGCATGTTGGCGGCAACAGCTTTGTAATTTCCTTCGGCCATCAATGCCTCAATGCCCTTGCCCTCATTCTTCTGACATACAGCATCCAAAGCATCATAGAATGCGAATTTCTTGATGTTCTCGAAGTACTGTTTCTCAAACGGTGTTGTGGGAACATCATAGTCCGCATCCACAAAGGCAAACATGTCCTTGAACATGCGGCTGGCAGCACCAGAGGCAGGAACGAATTTTACCACTTTTTTGCCTTCGGCCTTGTACTTGTTCCACGTATCAATATACTGAATACGTGCAATCTCGTCAGGCGACGTGATACCACGGCCAACGCTGGCTGCTGCCTCCAGGCGAAGGAACGGGAAACCCGTCTTGAACTGTTCCAACTGGTTGTTGAGTTTCTCTTCACTGATTCCTTTCAGTGTGATTTGTTTTAAGTCCCTTTCTGATAACATAATAGTAACGGTATTTAGTTGTTGTTTTGTTTCCAAAGCACAAAGATACGAAACTTTTTTTAATTAACGAAGAAACTATGGCGAAATTAGCATTTTTTTCATCATCCATATATTCTTGGAATCAACAATTTCTCTAGCTGAAATTTGGTTTTTCGCTCAATATGTACTATCTTTGCAAGCGTTTATGGTAACACCTATATATATAATAGAAGAAGAACGGCTCAGAAAGAATCTTCAGCTGATTAGTGAGGTGGCAAAGCGGACGAGGGCAGAGTGGATTCTGGCTTTCAAGGCATTTGCACTATGGAAGACGTTTCCCATTTTCCGCGAGTATATCAACAGCACGACGGCAAGTTCGCTAAGTGAGGCGCGGTTGGCATTGGAGGAGTTCGGCGCGAAGTGTCATACGTTCTCACCAGCCTATACGGACTATGAGTTTGACGAGATTGTGCGCTGTTCGAGTCACCTGACGTTTAACTCGCTGTCGCAGTATGAACGTTTCCATGAACGGGCCAATGCTTGTTCGATAGGCCTGCGTATCAACCCCGAATATTCGGAGGTGGGTACTGCACTCTACAACCCCTGTGCTCCAGGAACACGTTTCGGCATCACGGCTGACAAGTTACCCGACATGCTACCAGCGGACATAAAAGGCTTTCATTGCCATTGTCACTGCGAGAGTGGGGCAGACGTGTTTGAACGCACGCTCAGCCATATTGAGGAGAAGTTCTCACGCTGGTTTCCGCAACTGGAGTGGATAAACTTCGGAGGCGGTCACTTGGTAACCCGCAAGGATTACGACATTGAACTGCTGGTGCGCATCATGGATGACTTCCATCAGCGCTGGCCACACCTGAAGGTTATCTTTGAACCCGGCAGCGCCTTTGCCTGGCAGACGGGGCCGTTGGTGAGCCATGTGGTGGATCTTGTGGAAGACAAGGGAATCCGCACGGCTATTCTCGACGTGAGCTTCACCTGTCACATGCCCGACTGCCTGGAAATGCCGTACTATCCCGATGTACGTGGGGCAGAGCATGTGGAGGAACCTTCCGGCCCCCACCAATACCGACTGGGTGGCAACAGTTGTCTGGCTGGTGACTTTATGGGCATGTGGCAGTTTAATCATGAATTGCAGGTGGGCGAGGAGATTATCTTCGAAGATATGATACATTATACGACGGTGAAGACAAAC
>CAMVQS010000062.1 GCA_947169685.1 uncultured Prevotella sp.
CCCACATGGCGCTCATCGGCCTCCTTGCCAGATGGCTTCAATAACTACGACATAAAGATCAGGGGGACAGAAGATGATCTTTTTTATGAAAGGGATAAGGGAATCGGGAGTCAGAGCGACTTCCGATTTTTTCGTCTGGCTGAGGCGAATCACTGATAAATAGCAACGTGCCTGCCACCCTGTTAACCCCAAAATTCATCTGCCGTCAACAATGTCAATGTTCTTTTGTCTATCATCGCTATCTATGTTTTATGGGGGCAAAGATACGAAAATATTTCCTAAAATGCGATATTTTACGATTTTTCGGGTCACCTCTATGGTACCTCTATGGTAGGTCTATGGTACCTCTTTGTTAGGTCTTGAAAGCACGAAAAACGCCTGAGAGCCCTTTATAAAAGGCAATTCGTCGAAACTAACGGTAGGTCTGGCCAAAAGTGGCAATTATTCCTCAATAAGGAACGCTTATCGGCTGATACTGGTTCCTTATCAGGGAAGGAAAATATTCCCACACTGGGACTAAAGTGTTCCCACCTTGGGACCAAAGCAGTCCCACGGTGGGAACGTATGCCTTTCCGCCAGGGGCGCAGAGGGGAAAAGGGGCTTACCTCACGGCAAGCCCCCTTACTAAAACTAAACAAATACTTTATGAATTTTATACCTGTGATTATCAGTCGGGGTTGCATCCTGCAGCTTGCCAGTAACCCGGGCTGAGGTGCTGAGGATAGCACTTTCCCTGACTCTTACGCTTGCAATAGCGTTCGCATTGCACGCAGATGTCGTAGCCCAGCATGGCACCGAGGATAAAGTCTTCTTCAGGTGTGAGCTGATTCAGAGGACGGGTGACGATGAGCCGTATGGCCTCCAGGCATTCGCGGCGCCCGAAATAGACGTTCAGGTTCTGCTGCCCTGCGGGTTGTAGCACGTAGGGTATGCCTTGACTCGGTTCATCAGCACCTTCATTTCTGTAGGGATTGTTGCTCTTGTCGTTGCCATTGTTGATTCAATTTTTCGGCTGCAAAGGTACGATGAATAATTGAAGTGCGCAATACCTAAAACAGAGTGTTTAAGCATTGCGCACTTGTGATAAGATGTAAAAGTAGATTAATCAGAAGTAGGTATTCCCGGAGGGTGGCAGTAGCCTGTAATACCCTATAGTTTAACGCTTGATATGTCCACGAGTCCGTTGACGATGGCGTAGATGGTAAGGCCTGCGGGAGAGTGGATCTGTAGCTTGCGGGCAATATTGCGGCGATGGGTGATAACGGTATTGACTGAGATACACAGGTGGTCGGCTATCTCCTTGTTTGACATACCTTGTACTAAGGAGATGATGACATCCTTCTCACGATCAGAGAGGGCATCAGGATTTTGGCTGGCTCCGGCTTTAAACACCATTCCTGAGATATTTCGTGTCACGTCGCTCTGCTTTGCCTGCTGTTCCAGGTGGCGGATGGCAGGTACAAAGATGTGATCTTCGACCTCGGCATGCTGGCGCAGCCATACCTCGTTTTCGTAGATATCGTGTAACGTGGCGGTAAGCTGGTTGTTGTGCAGGCCGTCCTGAGGCAGATACTTGATGATCAGCAGTTTCAGCTCGCGCAATTTCTTGTCGGCAGCCCCATGATGCTTCGAAAAGGTCTCCACATTGTAGTCGTTGGCAGGGCGCCCTTCAATTAGCGACTGCACATAAGGGAAGAGTGTCTTTTGTTCGTATTTCATGTGGCGGCGTATCTCGTGGGCATATTCATCGTAGAACCGGAGGATAAGTTTGGCGAGGGATTCACTTTCGTCCAGCGACTCCTGTAGCTCCCGACGAATATAGGGCAACTGAAAATCAAGGAAATAGGCATGACTGGCCTCAAGATAATGCAATAGGGTAGGAACGAAGAGCTGCTCGTCTGCATCGAACTCCCCATAGCCATTAATAGTAAAGTTGACAACCGCTAAGAATGTGTATGTATCCACATTGTTGTCATCACAGGTCTCTTTCACCGTCTTATCGCCAAAACCAAGACTGATGCCAAAACTCCCCAACATCTGCAATAGGTCATAATTGTCACGAATGAGGGATATCATCTTATCATCGGCCTCATACATTTTTTGATTTCTCATCTTGTTTTACCTATTTTTGATTACTGGGTGCAAAGGTAGGCATTATTTTCCACATTCACAATAGTCACAATTAGGTATTTTTCCTTTCTGATAACCCTCAAAAAGCCCTATTTTTGATGATTTCACTAATTTTAGGTATAGGTTAACAACCAGAAACCTTGTACCTTTGCAGCCGATTTTACAGCAGATTTGATTTTATAAAGATGAAAAAAGTATTTGGTATAATGGTAATGGCGGCTATATTCAGCACAGCTCGTGCTGCAGAGCCAGACACACTGGGATATAGCAAGTTCCGCTTCGGAGGGTATGGTGAAGTAGTGGCAAACTTCAAAGACTACGGCATCAATCGTTTCTATGGACACAAGGAAGGAAATGCCAAGCAGAGCCACAATGAGATCAGTATCCCTCGTTTTGTGTTGGCATTTGACTACAAGTTCACTCCCAAATGGATTCTTGGGGCTGAGATTGAGTTTGAATACGGAGGAACAGGAACTGCCTATGAGCTGGAGAATACTGAGAACGGTGAGTACGAGACAGAAGTAGAAAAGGGTGGAGAAGTGGCTCTTGAGCAGCTTCACATCACTCGTATGATTGTTCCTGAGTTCAATATCCGTGCAGGTCATCTGATTGTGCCCGTTGGTTTGACGAATGAGCACCATGAGCCCATCAACTTCTTTGGATCTTCGCGTCCTGAAGGCGAGTCAACGATTATCCCCTGCACTTGGCACGAGACGGGTATAGAGTTCCTCGGCAAGTTTGGCAAGGGCTATGGTACATTCGACTATGAAGCCATGATCGTAACAGGTCTGAACGCCAATGGATTCGATCGTAATAACTGGGTAAAGAATGGTAAGCAGGGTTTGTTCGAAGGTGATAACTTTACGAGTCCTGCCTATGTGGCACGCTTGAACTACACTGGTGTGCCAGGCCTGCGCATTGGTGGTTCTATCTACTACTGTGCCAATGCCGGTGCCAATGCCGACAAGCTGATTACCTATGATGAAATCGGTAAGATACCAGTGACCATCTATTCCGTAGATGCCCAGTATACAAATAAATATGTAACAGCGCGTGCTAACTATCTTTCCGGCAATATTGCCCATGCCGATCAGGTGGGAGCCAAGAATGGCAAGCTGTCCAACAAGTCTGGGTACAGCCGTCTGACCCCGATAGCCAAGAGGGCCGTGTCTTATAATGCTGAGGTTGGTTTCAACCTGAAGAATATCTTCGGTGGGCATCCTGGTTTTCCTGTCATCTATCCCTTTGCACAATATGAATATTATAACTCTCAGGAGAAGGGCGAGGGTATGGATGTGATGGATGCCCGCTGCCAGGTGAGCAAATGGAACTTCGGCCTGAACTGGAAGGCCCTGCCCAACTTGGTGGTCAAAGCCGACTACACGACACGCCAGATAGGCACCAGCAAGGTGTTTGGCAAGGGGGCATACAACAGCGAGAACGAGTTTGGTATTGGCATAGCCTATATCGGCTGGTTCTTCAGCAAATAGGAACTGCAATTTATTATTAACAGTATTAACAATATGTAATCATGAAGAAAAAATTATTTTTGCTGAGTCTCGCCATGATGGGACTCACGACGTTCACTGCCTGCAGCAGTAGCGACGATGACAACAAGAAGGAGGATGAGACATCTGAGATTACCATCCAGGACAGTGAGTATGATGCCATTATCAACCAGTATGTCGACAAAGTGGTGCTTCCTACCTACAACGACCTGAAAACCAAGAACAGTGCTCTCTATCAGGCAGTGGTTGCCTTTGGCGATGCTCCTTCGAATGCCAACTTCCAGGCCATCTGTGATGCCTGGCTGGCAGCGCGTGAACCATGGGAGTCGAGCGAGGCATTCCTCTTCGGTCCTGTTGCCGATTATGGACTGGATCCCAATATGGACTCTTGGCCTCTTGATCAGGAGGCAATCGTCAATATGCTGACCTCTCAGCAGTGGAACGATATGAAGTGGACAGGCGACTATAATGAGGATGACGAGGCTATTGCAGCAGCCCAGAACGTGCGTGGTTTCCACACACTTGAGTTCCTCGCCTTCCGCGACGGCAAGGCCCGCACCCTGAATGATGCTGCTACCGACGGTGAAGCTGCCAATGCTGTCTACAATGAGAGCAATGCGACAGCCTGGGCACAGTATATGAGAAACACCGCCCAGCTTCTGGTCGATGATGTCACACTGTTGTGCGATGCTTGGAACAACGGCTATGCTACTACTTTCAAGAACCACAATGGCGGTGACTTCACCAGCGGCCTGAGCTGTATCGAGCAGTTGATTGATGGCTGTATAGACATTGCCGGTGAGGTTGGCGATGCTAAGATTGGTGATCCCTACGATCTCTATGTCTCTGGTAAAACCAATGAGGCCCTCTATGCTGTTGAGTCTTGGTACAGCTGGCACTCACGTGACGACTATACCAACAATATCTACTCCATCCGCAATGCCTACTATGGTTCGCTCGACGGAAGCATCAATACAAACTCACTCTCCAAGCTCGTGGCTAAGTACAACCCGGCCCTCGACACTGATGTGAAGAATGCCATCGATGCTGCTGCCAAGGCTATCCAGGCTATTCCACAACCGTTCCGTAACAACATCAACTCCAAGGAGGCTGCCGCCGCCATGGATGCCTGTGCTGAACTGAGCGATATCCTGGAGAACGAGCTGAAGCCTTTCCTGCAGAATCATACCAAGTAAGGTAGCTTACAAATTCTATGCCGCTAAGCGGAGGCGAGACCAAAATCTCGTCTTCGCTATTGTGGTTAAAAGAACAAAACAGATTTTCCATCACTTTTTATGAACAAATACTTTAGTGTTTCATTACTACTTACAGGTATTCTAAGTCTCACAGCCTGTAATGAAAGCGAGCAGCTTGATGTGGAAGATGTCAGCATCCCGCGAGGCTATGCACTTTCAGCGGGTACCTCGACAGGGTTTTATAACTCCTCCGTAGCCTATGATCAGGCGGCACGCTGGCTCTCAGGTACATACGCCTCAAGATTCAATGTGGGAGACCGGCTATATGACAATGTCAAGACCTCAAACGAGAACGGGCACGGCGGTGGCCTCGGACCCGTCTATGCCGGCTATAGCTGTGGTAGCTGTCACAGAAACGCCGGACGTACGGAACCTACTTATTGGACGAGCTTCAAACAAGGCAGTGACGACGGCTCCGGTCCTTACGGCTTCACTGCCTCACTGATATATATCACCCGTAAGAACGGCACATTCTTTCCTAACTATGGCCGCGTCATCCATGACCAGGCCATCTATGGTGTTCGTCCTGAAGGCAAGCTGAAGGTGAAGATCGACTCCATGACCTATAGTTTTCCTGATGGCGAGAAATACACTCTCTGCGTACCCAAGTGGTCGATCACTGAGTGGTATGCCGACTCCATCAGTCCCGATGACCTCTTCTGTACCGTCCGTGTACCGCTGAGACATGTCGGTATGGGACAGATGATGGCTCTCGACCCCAATGAGATCGAGGCACTTGCCCGCAAGAGCAACTATCCAGAGTGGGGTATCAGCGGACGGTGCAACTACATCAACGAACGTGGCAAGCTACAGCTTGGACTCTCTGGCAACAAAGCCCAGCATGCCGACTTGACAGTGGAACTCGGTTTCTCCAGTGACATGGGTATGACCAACAGCCGCTATCCAGAGGAAATCTGCGAGGGACAGCGGCAGATGGAGGAAGGCTCCATGATGGGGTTGGCCTACGATATGCTTGATGTGTCGGCTGAAGACATGGAGGATGTTGATCTCTATATGCAGAGCCTCTCTGTGCCAGGTCGGCGAAATGTCAACAATGCTGATGTTCAGGCTGGTGAGCAGCTTTTCTATCAGGCTGGCTGCCATCTCTGCCATGTGACGACCTTGCACACCAAGCCCCGTGGCACCACCTTGTTGATGGGGACAGAACTCCCCTGGCTGGGCAGCCAGACCATTCATCCCTATTCAGATTTTCTGCTTCATGATATGGGCTCTGAGATTATGGGCGTTGGATTGAACGATAACTTTGTCAGCGGTCTGGCGCGTGGCAATGAGTGGCGCACGACCCCGCTTTGGGGTGTGGGACTGCAGAAGAAGGTCAACGGACACACCTACTTCCTTCACGACGGACGTGCACGCAACTTCATCGAGGCCATCATGTGGCATGGCGGTGAGGGCGAGGCTTCCAAGAATAAGTTCAAGAACATGAGTAAGAAGGAGCGCGACCAGCTCGTACAGTTCCTCAATTCGTTATAAAAAGTAAAAAGGAAAAAACAATATAGCAATGAGATACAATAAACTATTCGCCATACTGATGGCAAGCACCCTCTCCGTCGGTGCCTTTGCAGAGACGGAGACAAATGAGACCTTGGCAACGGTTCCTGCCGCTGAAGAGCAGACAGAGGCCGATAAGTTGAATATGGATAACGGTGTGATCCCTATTGCCGACGACCGTGGCTTTACCCTCCAGTCGAACAACGGCAACTTTGTGTTTAAGCCGTACCTTTTCCTACAGACGACAGCCAACTTCAGGTACTACGATGATGAAGGACTCGACAAGGCTTATAACCAGGACAACATTGCCAACTCTGGCTTCGCCATGCCTTATGCCATCATCGGCTTTACAGGTAGAGCCTTTGGCAAGATCGACTATAATGTCTGTGTCAACGCTGCCGCCTCGGGTGGCAATATCCTCCAGCAGGCGTGGATCGACTATGCCGTCAGTCCTGCTCTCCGTTTCCGCGTCGGCAAGTTCAAGACACCATTCACCCATGCTTACCTCACTACTCTCGGTGAGACTCTGTTCCCCAGTCTGCCTACATCCCTGACAGCTGTTGCCATCCTCCCTTACTCACTCAATGCAGTTACTCCAGGCATCGGCACGGGCTTTGACCTCGGGGTGGAGGTTCATGGACTTATTGCCAACAAGGTCGGCTATGAGGTTGGTCTCTGGAACGGTACAGGCTCTGCCCAGAATGGAGCCACCAAGACCGTTAGCGACGACCTCCATATCCCCTCACTGCTCTATGCAGGCCGCGTCACCTTTCAACCCAAGGGTGCCATGCCGATGACGCAGGGAAACCCGAAACTTCTCCATGAGGACAAGATGCTTTTCGGCCTCAGTGCCAATTACAATGTGGAGTCGGAGAACGAGTCGACCAACGACTTCCGCGCCGGCTTCGAGTTCGCCATGCTCAAGAACAGGTGGTATGTCGCTGCCGAAGCCTATTATATGCGTATCGGATTTACCAACCGCCAGAAGATCAGCGACTCCTATAATTACTGGGGCGGTTATGCCCAGGTGGGCTATTTCGTACACCCAAGATGGCAACTGGGCCTGCGCTACGATTTCTATGATCGCAACGGCACCAGCAAGGATGGAATCCTGAACATGCCTGCTGCCAGCATCAATTTCTTTATTCCGAAGACCAGCATCAAGCTCTCTGCCATGTACCAGTACATTGGACGCACGGGACATGAGACCCAACTCGACCGGGATATGGACGACCTCGGCATCTGTACTCACATGGCCCAGCTGATGCTTCAGTACGCCTTCTAACAGGTTGAGAAATAGTGATTACGATGAAAAAGTATATCATAACGGCTTTTGTATGCTTCGCCATACTAAGCCTTGATTCCTGCGACGACGGGCGCATCTACCCTGAGACAGCCTCTTTGTCGGAAGGAAAGACTGTCGTCTTAGAGGGAACGTTTCAGGGACTGGAGAACTGGCCAGGCACCTATCGTGTATCTGTGGCTGGTTTCGAGAATGCAGATGACGAATATGCCGATGTCTCCAAGGTCATCACCTCCAGCGATGTGGTCGATGGCAAGGTGAGGGTAGAGTTGTCGGGTATCAAGGAGAATGTTACACTGGTCAGGCTCTGTATCCTCGACCGTCTGAGACGTCATATAGTCACTTTCAAGGAGGTGGAGGTTGCTTCGGCCAAGGAGACGGTGAAGATGGATGTAGGGACAATGGATATCAGTATGTTCAATGCCATCCAGCAGAGTTATTTCAATACCACATGTGCTAACTGCCACGGTGCCTCTAACCGTGCTGCCGCAGGTCTTTATCTGACGGAAGGCAAAAGCTATGATGCTCTGGTTGGCAAGCCCTCCACGAAGGTGGAAGGCATCAATATGGTGGAGCCAAACGATGCCCAGCACAGCCTGCTGCACATGATTCTCAATCAGGAGGTTGTGGAAGGCATCTCGATGACTCATCGGGATTTGGTTTCTGAAAAGAATGAGCAGAGCATTCTGCCGCTCATCGACAGTTGGATTAATAATGGAGCGAAAGAGAAGTGAAAAGTGAGAAGTGAAAAATTGAGAAATGAAGAATAATATGAAATACGAATTTGAGAATGCGTTTGCCGACGTTTTCCAGTTTGACAATGGCACAGAAGTATGCGAGTATCATGCCATGATTCATGCAGGTTCGTCGCGTTTGTCCTATATTCAGCAGCTGGAGGCCGTCATGGATGCGTACAGTCAGTTGATAGAAGGCCCGCTCAGTGGAGCACAGGCCGTTTTTAAGCGTTATTTCCTCAGTGATGCAGCTAATCAGGCCGACGATGTCATCGCCACAGATGTCACTGACTGTGCCAAAAGTATTATCCAGCAGGCACCCCTCGATGGAACGAAGGTAGCACTTTGGGTATACCTGATGACCAATGTCCAGACAGGTATTGGCAAGAGCGGACTTTACGAGGTATGTCATGGCGGATTTCGTCATCTTTGGAACGGCTCGGCCCACAATATGGCTGCCAATTCGGAATATCAGACACGTCTGCTCTTCAATGAGTATAACATGCAGCTGATTCAGGAAGGATGTACGCTGGAGGCTAACTGTATCCGCACCTGGTTCTTCGTGAATGATGTAGACCTGAACTATGGTGGTGTGGTACGTGCCAGAAACCAGTTCTTCTTCACACAAGGACTGACAGTGAACACCCATTTCATCGCCTCTACAGGTATTGGAGGCCGTCAGCAGGATCCCAACGTACTCTCGCAGATGGATAACTATGCCATCGCCGGCATCAGGAAGGAGCAGATACATTATCTGTACGCTTCTACTCACCTGAACCGCACCAGCGATTACGGTGTTAGCTTCGAACGAGGAACACAGGTGAACTATGCTGATCGTCGTCATGTTTTCATTTCGGGCACCGCCTCTATTAATAATAAAGGTGAAGTGGTGTATCCCAAGGATATCATCAAACAGACACACCGCATGTGGGAGAATGTCGAGGCACTGTTGGCAGAAGCCGACTGCAACTTCAACGATGTGGCCGAAATGGTTGTCTACCTCCGCGATACGGCAGACTACGAACTGGTACGTGAACTGTATGAAGAGCGTTTTGCGGGCAAACCTTACGTGATAGTCCATGCGCCAGTCTGTCGCCCAGGCTGGCTCATCGAGATGGAGTGTATGGCTATCAAGGCCGTTGACCTGCCCACCATGCCAAAGTTCTGAGTACATGGTACAATTAAGGTGTCTGACCCTCGGCATCCTGATTGGGATCACAACAGCCCTTTCCGCCCGCAGCATCCAGACCATCAATGAGGACAAAGCTAAGGAAGTGGCACGCGAGCAAGTCGTCTGGAACGGCCGCCTCTGCCCTTTCTCCACCTTTGCCCTAGGGTTCTTGCAGTCTGTCTATGGCAAAAGCAGTTACAAAGGGCTCTCTCCTGAACAGGTCGTCTATGGCTGGCTCCTTCGCCCTGAAGTTTGGAAGGATGAACCTATGATCCATATTCCTGAGGCCGACCTTCAGCGTCAACTGCATATCGAAGGCGAATATGCCAAGTTCTCAGAACTCTTCGACGACACACTCGGCTACAAGTTGAACACCTTGGGGTCAGACCTTCCAGAACGGATGCGGCAGATGGCTCGTGAGTCATCTGCCGCCATCAGTCTTGACGAGAAAGTGGGTGACATTATTCTGCTGACAAGAGGCCAACTTTTTAAGCCGCGTCCTGCTGATATGAAGCCCTTACCCTCATGGCAGGTAGAGGCTGAAATTCTTTGGAACAACACCCCTTCATGGGCTATTTTGGTGATAGTTGCAGTCGCATCCCTCTTGGTGTTCTTTCTGAGGAAAGCTATGAAGAGGCCTTTGAAGGTTGCAAAGATAGCATAAAGACAACGCTACAGCCCTGACGTGATTGTTCGACAAGGTCGAGCATGCCTCCTTGCAGAATCATCATTCTCCGACTCAGAGACAGGCCGATACCGCTACCACTCCGCTTGGTAGTGAAGAAAGGCACAAAGAGCGACTGACGGTTTTCCGCAGGGATAGGCAGACCATCGTTGCCGATGTAGAGAGTCAGGAAGGCAGAGTCGTGATTGGATCCTTGACCCTTTTCCACAACTATTTTCTGGGCTTTGGCCTCAATGGCGTTCTTCACGAGGTTCATCAATACCTGTCGCAACATACCGGCATCGGCCCAGACGGTCATATCAGGCGAGATATTTACCTCCCACGCCAGTTGGGGATAGGCTTTCCTGATGTCTTCAATCATCTTCAGCAAGTCGACATCGTCCATCTTCGGTTTCTCCAGTTCCGACATCTTTCGATAACTGGTAACAAAATCACTCAGATGGCGCGAGGTGTCGTAGATGGCTTTAATGCCGTCTTCAAGAGGTGTGCCCTTCACATCGGGGCGATTCAGCAATGACTGGCTGATGCTGGTGATGGGCGCTGTGGCATTCATCATCTCGTGGGTCAACACCCGAGTGAGCCGTTCCCACGATTCTACCTCACTTTGGTTAACCTGCTGACGGATGGTTTCACCCAACTGATTCAGCGTCTCCTGCATGGCTCGCTCACCAAAGAACATGCCGTCTGTGGGCATGCGGAAAGTAAAGTCCTTGTTGCGGATAGCTTCTTGCATCAGATGGGCACGTAGTCGTAACTTGCGCTGATGGCGGATAAACCACCAGCAGGCGACGACGGCCATTATACCTATTATTATATATACAAACGTATTCATGCGGTAGCAAATTCTTCACTCTTCACTCTTACAGTCTCTTCATCTTGTTATAGAGCGTCTGGCGTGTGATGCCCAGCAGTTCGGCTGCCTGCGTCAGGTTGCCGTGACAGCGATCGAGGGTACGGCGGATGTGCTCCTTCTCCATTTCATCGAGGCTCACTATCTCGCTCTGCATGTCGAGCACATCCTTCAGTTTGTGGACAAGCTCGCCATTGTCCCAAGGCTTGGTGATGAAGTCGGCTGCGCCGTTCTTCAGTCCCTTTACAGCCAGATTCACATCAGCATAGGCCGTCAGCAGTACCACAGGCGTCTGGGGATGCTGCTTGCGGATGGCACGAAGCCAGAAAAGCCCCTCTTGCCCGCTGTTCACACCAAGCGTGAAATTCATGTCTAAGAGCACGATGTCTATCTCCTCCTGGGCCATCGTCTTCAGGATGTCATCAGGCTGACTCAGTGTCAAGATGCGCTCAAACGTATCGTCCAGCAGATAGCGCATTGCTGTCAGGATGGAAGCGTTGTCGTCAACGATCAAAATGGTTCCGTATTTGTTCATATCGTCTTTTTGCCTGCAAAGATATAAAGATTCTGTCTAAAAATCATACAGGGAGGTGTCTAATTTTTAGACAATCTGCACTGGGCAGCGTTAAAATGCTTGCTGATATGAGGGGAAAGCCATAACTTTGCAATGCGAAAAAGAAAAAACAGAGTATGAAACAGACGTTGATAATATGCCTTACGCTTGCAAGTCTACAATCGTCAGCACAGACGGGCTTGACGATGCGGCAGTGCATGCAATATGCAGTAGAGCACAACCATGAGGTGAAGCGCTCTGAGTTAGAGCTGGACAATTATAAGGCCAGCAAGACGGGTGCAGCAGGACGATTCCTGCCTGCCGTAGATGCCAACATCGGTGCCCAGTACAACTTCGGGCGAGCCATCGACCCGTCGACCAATGGCTATACTGATGTAAGTACCTTCTATAATGGCTACTCCCTGCAAGCCTCGTTGCCCGTGTTCGATGGATTCAACCGCCTGCATGCATTTCGTGCTGCCAAAGCCAGTGCACTGATGGGGCAGTCGGCTTTTCGTCAGAGGCAAAACCAGACAGCTCTCAGTGTATTGCAGGCTTTCGTTAGTGTAGCCTATTACGAGGGATTGGTCAAGATGGCCAAGGAAAAAGTGGAAGAAACGACACTCTTGCTGAGGCAAACGAGATTATTGGAGGAAGTGGGTCGGAAGAGTGCTGCCGATGCGGCACAGGTGGAATCGCAGAAGGCAGAGGCCGACTACGAATTGACCCGTCAGCAGAATCTCTTGGCTTCATCCCTGTTGGAACTGAAAAAGGAAATGGCTTTCCCGATGCAGGATACGTTGCAGATATTTTTCCATAGGGAGCGAAATTTTGTTCCGTCGGGAGCGGACAATTGTTCCCTCGGGAGGGAAAATTTGTTGGTAAGCGAAGGAAATCCTGAGCTGCAAGCATCGCGTTTTAAGATGCAGGCCAGCAAGCATGAGTGGTATCAGGCCCGCGCTGCACTTTTCCCCTCTCTCTCTTTGAGTGCGGGCCTGAACACTACTTATTATCACACGCTACATTCCGATAAAACGGAGCCTTTCCATACACAGTTCAAGAACAATATGGGTGAGTACGTTGGGGTCACGCTGAGCATCCCCCTGTTTAACCGCCTGCAGACTGTCACGGGTATCCGCCGAGCCAAGAACAACTACCGGATAGCCTGCGAGGATTATGAACAAAAGCAACTGGAACTGGAAAAGCTGAGCCGCGAAGCCTGGCAGGACTGGCAGGGCTATCTGAAGCAGACGGAACAGATGGTGGAGAAAGTGGAGGCTGACAGCATTGCGTATCAGCTGACGCGCCGCCAGTTCGAGGAGGGATTGAGCACCGCCATCGACCTGCGCACTACTTCTGCACAACTGCTGAACTCAAAGGCTACGCTGCTGGAATGTCAGCTGATGGCGATAGTAAAGGAGCAATTGATTAGATATTATAAAGGTGAAACAATATGGACAGAGTAATCGAAAAGACAAAGACCCAGCGGCTGATGAAGTATTGGCCGTATGCAGCGGGAGGAAGCCTGCTGCTGGTCATCCTGTGCTGGCTCGTATTTGGCAATCATGCTTCGACGCTGAAAGTCAGAAAGGACGAGCTGACTATCAGCGAGGTACAGCAGGCGGAGTTTAAGGACTATGTGCGCACCAACGGACAGGTACTTCCTATTCAGGTGGTACAGATCTCGCCCGAGGAAGGCGGCATCGTGATGGAGAAGGTGGTAGAGGAGGGCACGCATGTGAAGAAGGGCGATGTCATCGTACGCCTCTCGAACTCCAACCTCGACTTGCAGATACTGAATGCTGAAGCCGAACTGGCAGAGAAGCAGAACCTGCTGCGCAACACACAGGTGGCGATGCAGCAAGACCGCCTGAAGAACCAGACGGAGCAGGCTCAACTCGATATGGACACGCAGCGCAAGCAGCGCACCTTCGAGCAGAACAAGCGGCTCCATAGTGAAAAACTCATCAGCCGTGAGGACTATATCAAGTCGCAGGAGGACTACCAACTCTCTGCCAAGAAGCGCTCCTTGGTGAGCCAACGACTGAAGCAGGATTCCATCTATCGCACTGTCCAGATGGACCAGATGGAGGATAACCTCCAGAATATGCGGCGCAACGTGGTGCTTGTCCGTCAGCGTAAAGACAAGCTCGAAGTGCGCTCGGCCATTGATGGCGAACTGGGGCTGCTCGATGTAGAGTTGGGCCAGAGCATCCAGCCCGGCCAGAAGATTGGTCAGCTGAACGACCTCTCCGACTATAAGG
>CAMVQS010000063.1 GCA_947169685.1 uncultured Prevotella sp.
TGCCCGATTCCAAATTTTTCGGCAATTATTTTTATTTTTTCCTGAAATTCCCTCGCCCTCAACGTACAGATTACCTATCTCCGCAAGATGCTCGAAGCCGACACTTCCATCTCCATCGTCTCACTAAAGAAACGAGGATATATCTTGGAAGTGAATAAGTAAGGGACCAAGAGACACCATAGCCATCTGCATCAGGCTGATGTCCTCGGAGTGGCGGAAGAATGTCAGCGGCGAGAGGAACAGGACAATCCAGACGGCTATGTGTAGCAGGATGGTGGCTCGCTTACTCATGACGGATAGCTTCTATCGGGTCCATGTTGGCTGCCTTCTGTGCAGGGATGTAACCGAACAGTACGCCGATGCACACGCAGACCAGGAAGGAGACATAGATGCTCCAGGCTGGCACGCTGCTGGGCATGCCGAACGATGAGAGGAAGGTACTGGCACCAACTCCGACCAGTACCCCGAGTAGTCCGCCGGTCAGCGATATGAGCACCGACTCGATGAGGAACTGCAGGGATATGACGTAGCCTGTGGCTCCGACGGCCATGCGCAGGCCAATCTCCTTGGTACGCTCGGTTACCGACACGAGCATGATGTTCATGATACCGATACCTGCTACGAGCAGCGAGAAGGCTGCTGCCACCACGAGGATGATGGTCACGGTATCCATCGTCGATGACATGGTCTCCATCATTTCTGCCTGTGAGCGGATGGTGAAGTCGTCGTCAGCGTCCTCCTTCAGTTTGTGGTTGTCGCGCAGCATCTGCGTCAGCTCCTCGATGGCAGCGTCGCTCAGCTCCTCAGTAACGGCCGAACAGACAATGCTCGAGAAGAAGGTCTGCGAGGCTATGCGCTTCATGACGGTGGTGTAAGGGGCTATCATGACGTTGTCCTGGTCCATGCCCCACGAGTTGTAGCCCTTCGACTTCAGCACACCCACAATGCGCATGGGGATGCTCTTGAAGCGGATGGTCTTGCCAATGGGGTCGGCACCCTCGCCAAACAGCTCGTTGACGATGGTGGTTCCTACCACGCACACCTTGGCGGCCTTCTTGATGTCCTCGTCGGTGAAGCATTCGCCTTTCTCCACAGCCCATTGCTTGATGTCGAGGTACTCGGTACTCTCGCCATAGACCGTCGTGTTGGTATTGTTGTTGCCGTAGATGACCTGACCGCTGGCCGTCACCTCGGGTGACACGTTGGTCACAAACTTTTTTTCACGCATAATACGCTCGTAGTCGGCCATTTTCAGCGTCTGCATGCTTGAGGGGTCTTGACGCACACCGCCACGCATATCGGCTCCAGGGCGGATGGTGAGCAGGTTCGTACCCATTGTAGAGAGCTCAGCGCGGATGCTTTCCTTCGAGCCTTGTCCGATGGCCATCATGATGATGACTGCTGCCACACCGATGATGATACCGAGCATGGAGAGGAAGGAGCGCATCTTGTTGTTGGCTACGGCTCTCAGACTTACTTTAAATAGATTTAATATGTTCATAGCTTAATCATCTACAGGTTTGGGCAGCGCAGCCAGAGCCTCTGCCGCCGACTTGATGTTCGTGTTAATAGTATCCTCGCGTATCTTGCCGTCGCGCAGGTTGATGTTACGACTGGCGTATTCGGCAATCTCAGGGTTGTGGGTCACGAAGATGATGGTGTGGCCTTGCTTGTAGAGTTCCTGGAACAACACCAGCATCTCGAACGACGTGCGGGTATCGAGGTTACCCGTAGCCTCGTCGGCCAGCAGCACGGCGGGGTCGTTGACCAGCGCACGGGCAATGGCGACGCGCTGCATCTGTCCGCCTGACATCTCGTTGGACTTGTGTTCCATGCGGTCGGCCAGTCCTACGGCCTTCAGCGCCTTAACGGCACGCTCACGACGTTCTGCAGCTGTCACTTCTGAGTTGTACATCAGCGGCAACTCGACATTCTCCAAGGCGGTGGTCTTCGCCAGCAGATTATAGTTCTGGAAGACGAAGCCAATCTTGCGGTTCCTCAGGTGGGCGCGTTGGTTCTTCGACATGGAACGCACCGAGATGCCGTCGAGGAAGTACTCGCCACTGGTCGGCGTGTCGAGGCAGCCCAACTGGTTGAGCAGCGTCGATTTGCCGGAGCCTGACGTTCCCTGTATGGTGACGAACTCGCCCTCATAGATCTTGAACGAGACACCGCGCAGAGCCTTGACCGTCTCAGAGCCTACCTGGAAGTAGCGTTTGACGTTCTGCAGTTCGATGACTACTTTCTTATCTTCTGCCATGTCTCTATCTCTTTTGCTGTTGGTTATTTCCGCCTTGCTGTCTGTTGTTGTTCCTTGGACGTGGCATGAAGGGGTTTCCTGCCTGCTCGCCCTGCGCGTCAGGAGTACCGCTGCTGATGTTGAACTCCGTCAGCACCTTTGTTCCGGCGCTGATACCGCCAGTAATCTCCGTCAGCATGCCGTTGGTGGTGCCGATGGTCACGGCATGAGCCTTGAACACCTTGCCTTCCAGCGTCCACAGCTTGTGATCGCCCTCGCAGTCCTCAATGGTCTGGCCCTCAGAGAGCAACGCTTCGTTGGGCGTGAAGCGCAGGGCACGGGCGGGAACAGCCAGCACATCGTTCTTCTCCAGCGTGTAGATGGTTACATTGGCAGTCAGTCCGGGCTTCAGTTTCAGATCGTTGTTGCGGGCAGAGATAACCACTTCGTAGGTTACCACGTTACTCTCGGTAGTAGCCTGCTGGCGAACCTGTGTTACCTGTCCTTCGAATGAGTCATCGGGGAACGCATCGACGGTGAATGTCACGCGCTGTCCTTCCTTGACGCCGCCGATGTCAGCCTCGTCAATGTCGGCAATGACGCGCATGTCGGTCAGGTCCTGTGCAATGGTGAACAGCTCAGGCGTGTTGAACGAAGCAGCCACCGTCTGACCTTCTTCTACCGACTTCGACAGTACGATGCCGTCGATGGGTGAGGTGATGGTGGCGTAGCCGAGGTTCGTCTGTGCCCTGTTGACGTTCTCACGCGAGGTGGCCACCTGTTCCTTTGCCTGCAGGTAGCTCAGGCGGGCATTCTCGTAGTCGTCGGCGCTTACCAGTCCCTTGTCGTAGAGCGTCTTGTAACGGCGGTAGTTGTCCTGCTGGTAGTTCAGTGCGCTTTGTGCACTTGACAGGTTGGCGCGTGCCGTGTTCAACTCACTCATCAGGTTCGTCTTGTCCAGTTCGGCAATGACCTGACCTTTCTTCACCACGCTGTTGTAATCCACATACAGCTTCGACACGATACCGCTGACCTGTGTACCGACGGTGACGCTGGTCACTGGCTCAATGGTACCTGTGGCAGTAATGGTGTTCTGAATACTCTGCTTGCTTACTGTGGCCGTTTCAAACGTCACTTTCTCTTCTTTCTTGCCGCCGAACATCAGCCAGGCAACAATGGCGATGAGCACAACGGCTCCGATGCCGATTCCAATTTTCTTCTTCATATTTGTTGTTTTTTAGATTTCTCCTTGATAGAATTTAAGCAGCTGCAGGTCCAGAATCGTCATGTACTTCGACTGCAGCATGTTCTGCTGGGCGTTGAGCAGGTTTGTCTTGCCGTTCATCAGCTCCACGATGTTCTTCAGCCCCAGCTGGAACTGCTCGCTCAAGAGAGCATAGCTCTGCTGCTCGCTATCTACGTTGAGCAAGGCAGCGCGAAACTTCTGTTGGTTGGTCTGGGCGTCCAGCCAGTAGCCCTCGATGGTAGAGTAGAGCTTCTTCTGCTGGTCCTGCAGGTCGAGCAGCGCCTGCTCCTGTTGCAGCTTCGCCTTGTTGATGGCAGTACGCGTTTGGCGGTTGTCCAGAATGGGGATGCTCAGCGAGGCACCGATGGATGCGTCGAGGTTTGTCTTCATCTGGTTGCCCCATCCGTTATTGCTCAGCGAGTTGGTGCTGGTACCTATACCGCCCGTCATACTGATGGTCGGCAGTCCTTGGGCTCTGGCAATGTTCAGCTGGATGTCGCTGCTGCGGATGCTCAGTCGGCTGTTCTCAATCTCCGGGCGAGTGTTCAGCGCTGCCTCATAGATGCTTGGCAGCGAAGGAATCTCGGCCAATGCCTCTTCGTCAGACGCCTCGGGAATCTCAATATCAAAATCAGCATCGGTTATCTCTAACAGTTGCTTCAGCTGAAGCTTGTAGTTAGCCAGGTTGCTGCGGGCATTCACCAGATTATACTCGTCGGTGGCACGTTGCGCGGTGAGCTGGGCTAAGTCAGCCTTCGACATCTTGCCGATTTCCACCATCTGCTGTCCGCGCTCCTCGTTCATCTTGCTGGCCTCCAGGCTTTGTATGTTCACGCCAATAGCCTCGTTCAGGTAGAGAATCTGCACATAGAGCTGTGCTATCTGCTCCTGAATGGAGTTCGCAGTATAGGCGCTGTCCAGTTCGGCCTGCTGTTCTGCCAGTCGGTTCAGCTTCACCTGATTGCGGTTGCGGTTGCCGTTCCATACCGTCCACTGGGCGTTCAGTCCGTAGGAACCGTTATAATACGTCTTGTTCACGCTGGTCGATACGGTGCCGTTGGCTACCATTGCCACGCCGCTGTTCGTCCAAGGACGGTAACCAACGCTCTGGTTGGTCGAAGCCGACAGCGAGGGTAGCAGGGCTGCCTGCGACTGTCTGAGGTCTTCTGTAGCCGAGCGTTTGGCCAGTCTCGTCTTTTGTAGTGAGATGTTGTTTTGCAGCGCATGTTCGATGCACTGGCGCAGTGTCCATTTCTGTTGCGCATGCGAGACTGTCACAACGAGCAGTCCCATCATCATCATTGTCAATACTTTTTTCATATCTATTCTTATATTATAATAATGCAAATTATTCGAGTGCAAAGGTACGCAAGTTCTTTGAAATGTGAAAATAAAATAGATAAGATACGTTCCGTTAGTAGAGATTTTTGTCTGATTCTTCGATAAGAATAATCAGTTTAACGATTTTTTAACATATAACGGGAAACAAAAAAACACGGCCGTGATGACCGTGTTTTTCTTTCATTGCCCATGTAGGGTTATTTGATGAGCTCGATGCTTCGGCGCAGGAACTTGTCGAGAGCCTCACCGCGCAGCATGCCGTTCTGCAGCAGGGCCAGGTCAATGAGCTGGTGAACGATGTCGTTCTGCTTGCCGTAGTCGGCGAGTACCTGTTGCTTCTTGTCCTTCTGCTCCTGGACGGCCTTCTCGGTGTTGGCCTTGTCGTCCTTCTCCTCCTGTGTCAGCTCGTCGGCCTTCTTCTTCTCCTGAGCCTGACGGATGGCAGCCAGACGGGCTTCCTGTCCCTTTAGTTCGGCTTCAATGGGCTGAAGAACAGTTGAGAGTTGAGAGTTGAGCGTTGAGAGAATTTCTTTGACAAGACGGTGGTCGGCATTGAGCACGAGGCTGTAGGAGTCGGGCATCTGGGCGTAGAAGCTCATGCCACTCTGGTAACGGCTCATTTCCTTCATGCGGCGCATGTATTCGCTCTGGGTGATGACGACGGGCTGCTGCTGTTCGCCGAGGTTCTGTACCTCTACGTAGAAGTCGGCCTTGTCCATCTGAGGAATCTGCGACTTGAACACCTGTGACAAATTGTCAGCCACGTCGTGCTCGAGTGTTGTCTTCGGTGCATCGTCCTTGAGGATGAGGCGTTCGATGATGTCGCTATCGACACGGGTAAACCTTGTCTTCTCCAGTTTCTGCTCCAGCATCTGAATGGTGGGAACGTCGAGCTGTCCGTCGGCCATGAGTACGCTGTAGCCCTTGGCTTTGGCTGCCTCGATGTAGGAATACTGTTCTTCCTTGTCGGTGGCATAGAGATAGACGAGTGTGCCCTCCTTATCCTTCTGCTCGCCCTCGATGAGCGTTTTGTACTCGTCGAGTGTGAAGTACTTGCCCTCGGTGTCCTTGAGCAGCGTGAACTCCTTGGCGCGGTCGTAGAACGACTCCTCGCTGAGCATGCCGTAGTTGATGAAGAGCTTGAGGTCGTCCCACTTCTCCTCGTAGGTCTTGCGGTCTTCCTTGAAGAGGGAGAGCAGACGGTCGGCCACTTTCTTGGTGATGTAGGTGGAGATTTTCTTGACCTCACGATCGCTTTGCAGGTATGAACGTGAGACGTTCAGGGGGATGTCGGGTGAGTCGATGACACCGTGCAGCAAGGTCAGGAACTCAGGGACGATGCCCTCCACTTGGTCGGTGACGAACACCTGGTTGCAGTAGAGCTGTATCTTGTTGCGCTGCAGGTCGATATTGGATTTGATTCGAGGAAAATATAGAATACCTGTTAGATTGAAGGGATAGTCAACATTCAGGTGAATCCAGAACATGGGCTCGTCCTGCATGGGGTAGAGCGTGCGGTAGAACTTCTGGTAGTCCTCGTCCTTGAGCGACGATGGAGCCTTGGTCCATAGGGGCTCTGAGTCGTTGATGACATTATCATCGTCGGTGTCCTGCATCTTGCCGTCCTTCCATTCCTGTTTCTTGCCGAAGACAACGGGCACGGCCATGAACTTGCAGTACTTGGTGAGCAGCGACTGAATCTTGTCCTTCTCAAGGAACTCCTTGCAGTCGTCGTCAATGTAGAGGATGACGTCGGAACCGCGGTCCTCACGCTCGGCATCGCTGATTTCGTAGGCTGGACTGCCGTCGCAGCTCCACTTCACGGCCTTGGCACCGTCCTTATACGAACGGGTAATGATTTCCACCTTCTTGGACACCATGAAAGAGGAGTAGAAACCCAGTCCGAAGTGGCCGATAATCTGGTTGGCATTGTCCTTGTACTTCTCCAGGAAGTCGTTGACGCCCGAGAAGGCAATCTGGTTGATGTACTTGTCAATCTCTTCCTCGGTCATGCCGATACCGCGGTCAGAGATGGTGATGGTGCCTTTGTCGGTGTCGAGGCTGATGCGAACGCTAAGGTCGCCTTCTTCGCCGTTGAACTCACCCTGCTGCTTGAGGGTTTTCAGCTTCTGCGTGGCATCGACGGCGTTGCTGACCATCTCGCGCAGGAATATCTCATGGTCGCTGTAGAGAAACTTTTTGATGACGGGGAAGATGTTCTCTGTCGTAACCCCGATGTTACCTTTTTGCATATTCTTTCTTTTTTATGTATATGTTTTCCCCTTTTCATGCAAATACTGTGCCAGATTATTTTTTTGTGTATATAATTTGGATATTCTCGCACTTATTTGTACCTTTGAGACTTCGTCTCTTAGGTCGGCTGCATTTCGGAAATGAAAATAAATTGCATTTTATTTTGCATTTCGCTCAATTTGCACTACCTTTGCACCACAATTCGCGAGAATACATTATAATATATTATAAACACATTATGAATTTTACTTTGTTAATTACCGTATTGATTACGGCTATTACATTGGTGGTAGCGGCTTACGTCGTCGCCAAGCTGATAGGACCGCGTTCCTATGCGAAGGTGAAAGGCGAGCCGTATGAGAGTGGTATCCCCACGCGAGGCAGCTCGTGGCTGCCCGTGTCGGTGGGCTTCTACCTCTTTGCCATCCTGTTCCTCATGTTTGATGTGGAAACGGTGTTTCTGTATCCATGGGCAGTAGTAGTGAAGGAGTTTGGCCCGATGGCTCTGCTGAGCATTGGCTTCTTCCTGGTAGTTTTGGTATTGGGCTTGGCGTATGCCTGGCGGAAAGGAGACTTGGAATGGAAGTAAGAAAACCTCACATCAAGAGCATTCCCTACGAGGAGTGGAAAGACAACTCCACGCTGGAGAAGATTGTTGACGAGCTCCATGAGGGTGGCGTCAATGTGGTGACAGGAACGCTGGACCAGCTGATTAACTGGGGCCGAAGCAACTCCCTGTGGTCGCTGACCTTCGCTACCTCGTGCTGTGGTATTGAGTTCATGGCCTGTGGCTGTGCCCGTTATGACTTCGCTCGCTTCGGTTTCGAGGTGACGCGTAACTCTCCCCGTCAAGCCGACCTGATTATGTGTGCCGGAACGATCACCCATAAGATGGCTCCCGCCCTGAAGCGTCTTTACGACGAGATGGCTGAACCGAAGTATGTCATTGCCGTAGGTGGCTGTGCCATCAGCGGCGGCCCGTTCAAGTCGAGCTACCACGTGGTGAAGGGCATCGAGGAGATTGTTCCCGTCGATGTGTTCATCCCGGGCTGTCCCCCGCGTCCAGAGGCTATCATGTATGGCATGATGCAGCTGCAGCGCAAGGTGAAGATTGAGAAGTTCTTCGGAGGCGCTAACCACAAGCAGACTGCTGAGGAGCGTGAACTGGGCGTATCCAATGAGGAACTGACCTTCCGCGAGAAGTACGGCGACCACCGTCGTGAACCCATTGTGGTAACTGATGTGCCTGAGGAGTTTGTTGAAGAATTGAAGGATTCAAAAGTTGAAGAATTAAAGGAGGAGCAGGCATGAAGTTAGAATTCTTATCATTCGATTTCGACAAGTTCGCACAGGAGATGCAGAACTTGAAGGAGAAGAAGGGCTTTGACTACTTGGTGACCATCGTCGGCGAGGACTTCGGAGCAGAAGAGGGTCTTGGCTGTATCTATATCTTAGAGAACAGCGAGACACACGAGCGTTGCAGCGTGAAGATGCTGGCTAAGACGCAGAAAGACACTCCATACATCCCTTCTGTCATCAATATCTGGAAGGTGGCTGACCTGCTGGAGCGCGAGGTGTGCGGCTTCTACGGCAGCGTGTGCCTTGGTCGTCCTGACATGCGGCGGCTTTGCCTGCGCAGTGATTTCAAGGGCTATCCTTTCCGTAAGGACTGGGAGTTTAACGATAAGTACACGTTGGAGGACGATGTAGAGCCTGATTACGGTTTGGAGTACTACATCGACAAGGACGGCAACCTGCAGTCGAAGCAGAACAAGCTTTTCGGTACCGATGACTACGTGATTAACATTGGTCCGCAGCACCCTGCCACCCATGGTGTGCTGCGCTTGCAGACCGTCCTGGACGGTGAAACCGTGAAGCGTATCTATCCGCACCTGGGTTATATCCACCGTGCCATCGAGAAGATGTGGGAAGGTATGACCTATCCCCAGACACTGGCTCTGACCGACCGTCTGAACTATCTCGGTGCCATGCAGCACCGTCATGCGCTGGTAGGTGTCATCGAGGAAGGTCTGGGCGTTGAGCTCACCGACCGCATCAAGTATATCCGCACCATCATGGACGAGTTGCAACGTCTTGACTCCCACCTGCTTTACACGTCGTGTGTGGCTCAGGACCTGGGAGCCCTGACGGGTATGCTCTATGGTATGCGTGACCGTGAGCACGTGCTCAACTGCATGGAGGAGACCACTGGCGGACGTCTGATTCAGAACTACTACCGTATCGGTGGTCTGCAGGACGACATCGACCCGAACTTCGTCAAGAACTGTAAGGACCTGGTGAAGTATCTGCGTCCGATGATTCAGGAGTACATGGACATCTTCGGTGACAACGTCATCACCCATAACCGACTGGAGAACTGCGGTCCGATGAGTCTTGAGGACTGCATCAGCTATGCGGTGACTGGACCGGCCGGACGTGCTTCCGGTTGGAAGAACGACGTGCGCAAGAACCACCCGTACGACATGTACGACAAGGTGGAGTGGGAGCAGTGTACGCTCAGCGGCTGTGACTCGATGGACCGCTACCTGGTGCACATCAACGAGATGTACCAGAGTCTGAACATCATCGAACAGCTCATCGACAACATCCCCGAGGGCGACTTCTACGTGAAGCAGAAGCCCATCATCAAGGTACCCGAGGGACAATGGTACTATTCCGTTGAGGGTGTGGCAGGTGAGTTTGGTGTCTATCTCGACTCTCGTGGCGACAAGAGCCCGTACCGCATGAAGATGCGTCCGATGGGACTCTCGCTGGTTGGTGCATTCGACCCGATGTTGCGTGGTCAGAAGGTTGCCGACCTGATTGCTACCTGCGCCGCTATTGACGTTGTAATTCCTGATATCGACAGATAAACTAAGTAAGCAAATAATATGTTTGATTTTAGTATAGTAACACAATGGTTCGACCAACTGCTTCGAGTGACGGTAGGATGTCCTGACTGGTTGGCGATATTGATAGAGTGCGTACTGGTGGGAGTGGGTATCCTCTTGGGATATGCCCTCATTGCCTGCGTACTGATATTTATGGAGCGTAAGGTCTGCGCGTATTTCCAGTGTCGTCTGGGCCCGATGCGTGTAGGCTTTTGGGGCTTGCTGCAGGTCTTTGCCGACGTGCTGAAGATGCTCATCAAGGAGATCTTCATCGTCGATAAGGCTGACAAGTTCCTCTATCTTGTTGCTCCTTTGTTGGTTATCATCGGTTCGGTGGGTGCCTTCTCGTTCCTGCCTTGGAACAATGGTGCCACAATTCTTGATTTCAATGTGGGCATCTTCCTGCTGACCGCCATTTCTTCTATTGGCGTAGTAGGCATCTTCCTGGCCGGATGGGGTTCTAACAACAAGTACTCCGTGGTATCGGCCATGCGTGGTGCGGTGCAGATGATCAGCTATGAGATGTCACTTTGTCTTTGTCTGATTGCTGCTGTCATCCTGACAGGTACCATGCAGATGTCTGGTATCGTGGAGGCTCAGACGGGACCCTTCAAGTGGCTCATCTTCCAGGGACATATCCCTGCCATCATTGCCTTCCTCGTATTCCTCGTGGCTGGTAACGCAGAGGCTAACCGTGGTCCGTTTGATATGGCTGAGGCCGAGAGTGAGCTGACTGCCGGACATCATACCGAGTACTCGGGTATGGGCTTCGGCTTCTTCTACCTGGCAGAGTTCCTGAACCTCTTTATCATTGCAGGCATCGCCGCTACGGTTTTCCTTGGCGGTTGGGCGCCTATCAATGTGGGGGTTGCTGCCATCGACACGGTAATGAACTACATTCCCGGTATCGTTTGGTTCATGGGTAAGACCTTCTTCCTGGTTTGGATTCTCATGTGGATTAAGTGGACGTTCCCCCGCCTGCGTATTGATCAGATTCTGAAGCTGGAATGGAAATACCTCATGCCGCTTGCACTTCTCAACATTGTTATCATGACAGTGGTTGTGGCTTTGGGGATATATATTAAATAAGGTTTAGATATGGAAGATAATAAAACATATTTCGGAGAAATCGGGCATGGCTTGAAGACGTTGGCTGTGGGCATGAAGACTTCTTGGAAGGAATACTTCAAGGACTTCTTCACCAACAAGTCAACGGAACAGTATCCCGAGAATCGTAAGACAACGCTTCATGTGGCTCAACGCCATCGTGGACGTCTGGTCTTCAAGCGCAATGAAGATGGTTCGTATAAGTGTACGGCCTGCACATTGTGTGAAAAGTCGTGTCCCAACGGTACCATCAAGATTGTATCCCACATGGCTGAGGATCCGGAGACGGGCAAGAAGAAGAAGGTGCTCGATGACTATCAGTATGACTTGGGCGACTGCATGTTCTGTCAACTCTGCACCAATGCCTGCAACTTCGATGCCATTGAGTTCACCAATGATTTTGAGAATGCGGTATTCGACCGCAGCAAACTCGTGCTGCACCTCGATAAGGAGGTTTATCAGGGTGGGGCGCTGCCTAACCTCATTGAGGGCGGTGCTGCATTTGAGATTGGTAAGTTTAATACTAAAAAGAAATAACGGCTATGGGAAATATGATTATGTTTTGCATTCTCGCCGTGGTTATCATCGGTTCAGCCTTGCTGTGTGTGACAACCACGCGTATCATGCGCGCTGCAACATTCATGTTGTTCGTGCTCTTCGGTGTGGCAGGCATCTATTTCCTGCTCGACTACACCTTCCTGGGAGCCGCTCAGATTAGCGTATATGCTGGAGGCGTTACGATGATCTATGTGTTTGCCATCCAGCTGGTATCGAAGCGCACCCTTCAGGGTCTGGAGGAGCGTGTAAAATCCAGCAAGATGATAGGTGGCGGACTGGCTGCACTCGCCGGACTGGTGGTGGTAAGCCTTATCCTGCTGAAGACAGGCTTCTACACAATGGTTCCTGCCAACGTAGAGGTTCCTATGAAAGAGATTGGTACGGCCCTCGTAGGTGCTGGCAAGTATCAGTATGTACTCGCTTTCGAGTTCATCTCGCTGTTCTTGCTGGCCTGCATCATCGGTGGCTTGGTTGTTGCACGTAAAGAAAAGGAGGACAAGCAATGATTCCAGTAGAATGTTATTTCGCGCTTAGCGCCCTGTTGTTCTTCATCGGCGTCTTTGGTTTCGTCACGCGTCGTAACCTCATCGCTATGCTCATCTCTGTGGAGCTGGTGCTGAATGCCGTCGATATCAACTTTGCCGCTGTCAATCGTCTGCTCTATCCGCAAGGTGTGGAGGGTATGTTCATGACGCTCTTCGTCATCGGTGTGGCAGCAGCTGAGTCGGCTGTGGCAATTGCAATTATCATCAATGTCTATCGCAGATTCAAGAGTGATAGTGTTGACAGTATTCAAAACATGAAATGGTAAACGGTTATGGAAATATATAGTTATTCCTTCATGATTCTTTTGCTGCCTGCGCTGTCGTTCGTGATTCTGGCGCTGGCTGGCATGAAGATGTCGCATAAGACAGCTGGTCTTATCGGCACTACCTCATTGGGACTGGTGACCGTACTCTCATACTGGACGGCGTTCAGCTATTTCACTGCTGACCGCTTGGCCGATGGAGCGTATGCAACGCTGGTTCCCTATAATTTCACTTGGCTACCCTTGGGCAGTCTGCATTTCGACATGGGTATTCTCTTGGACCCCATCTCGGTGATGATGCTCATTGTCATTTCTACGGTTAGCCTCATGGTACACATCTACTCGTTCGGCTATATGCACGGCGAAAAGGGCTTCCAGCGTTACTACGCCTTCCTGAGCCTTTTCACCATGTCGATGCTCGGCCTTGTAGTAGCTACCAACATCTTCCAGATGTACCTGTTCTGGGAGTTGGTGGGTGTATCTTCCTATCTCTTGATTGGATTCTACTATCCGCTGAAGCCTGCCATTGCTGCCTCTAAGAAGGCATTTATCGTGACGCGCTTTGCAGATATGTTCTTCCTGATTGGTATCCTGCTGTTCGGCTACTACACCGACTCGTTCTCCTTCTCGTTTGTCAACGACCTGGTGATGGGCGAGGGTGCTGCTCCGTTCATTCCTGGCAGCGCTGCCAAGGCAATGGCCGCCGGAGCCTTTATCCTGCCCACGGCCCTTGTGCTGATGTTCATTGGCGGTGCCGGTAAGAGTGCCATGTTCCCGTTGCACATCTGGCTGCCCGATGCTATGGAGGGTCCGACGCCTGTGTCTGCCCTTATCCATGCTGCTACGATGGTGGTGGCCGGTGTGTTCCAGATTGCCCGTATGTTCCCCTTGTGGATTCAGTACGCTCCCGATTCGCTCAGCATCGTGGTCTGGGTGGGCGTGTTCACCGCTTTCTATGCTGCTGCCGTGGCTTGTGCCCAGAGTGACATCAAGCGCGTGTTGGCTTTCTCTACCATTTCGCAGATTGCCTTCATGATGGTGGCACTCGGAGTATGTCTGCCTGGACATGGTGCTCATGGCACGCTGGGTTATATGGCCGGCATGTTCCACCTGTTCACTCATGCTATGTTCAAGGCCTGCCTGTTCCTCGGTGCCGGCTGTATCATTCATGCTGTCCACTCGAACGAAATGGCACTCATGGGAGGTTTGCGTAAGTACATGCCTGTTACGCACATCACCTTCCTCATCAGCTGTCTGGCCATTGCAGGTATTCCGTTCTTCTCGGGCTTCAGCTCGAAGGATGAGATTATCTCGGCCTGCTTCCAGTACAGTCCTGTGGTAGGTTGGATTATGACGGGTATTGCCGCTATGACCGCCTTCTACATGTTCCGTCTGTACTACGGTATCTTCTGGGG
>CAMVQS010000064.1 GCA_947169685.1 uncultured Prevotella sp.
AATATACTGCATTTTTTTGAAAGTGCAGTAGTTTTGAAGGAAAATTTGCTATTTGTTTTCAGAATATTGCTGCATTTGCCTTCTAAGAATCTCCTTAATTTGCTCTCGCAAAGACAGCGGGCTGATCACTTCAAGGTTCTCACCATAGAGGAGGATACGGCCTCGTAATTCACGATTTGGCTCTATCGTTAGTCGTACTTCACCATACCACTGACCATCATGCTCTCCAAAGGGCAGCACTTCTTCTTGCGAGTGATGCAAAGGCTTTGTTAGTAGTAGTCCATGCTGGTATTCTGTCTTCGTACGAATGATAACCTCTTCAACTTTGGCACCTTTTTCATGCGTGACACCTACTATATTATTAAAGAAATCCTGATAGAAACCTTTAGGGGCAGGAATATACTCTACATCATTTACATCGGATACTTCGCCAACGATTCTATCCAAAGGCACATTGTAAGCCTGATATGGCTCGCGATCTGCCTCGCCAAAGACGAACCAACGCCCATTATACTCTTTAAGGAACTGAGGGTGGAAGGTCAACACAAATGGATTCTGACCGAATGGCTGATAGGCGAATTGTAATACCTGCTTATTGCTAATGGCTTTATAAAACACAGGTAATAAGTCTATATTCGTTAGGTTCTGCTCTAAACTGGATTGAATTTGTTTCATTCCACTTTCAACTTCTCTATTGGTATCCAGCAATAGTTGGGTATTTTCAAAATAGGAAGAAAACCAGCTTGATGGCAAAATACCAGCAGAAGCCTTGCAAAACTCAACATAGTCTTCAATCCTTTTTTGCTCAATAGCTTGTCTCTCTTCTGCAAAAGGGTCGTCAACATCTCCAACATAACGGAATGCCTTACCTTTACCAGTCTTTCCATTATCCTTTATGCAACCAGGATATGCTTGTTCCAATGCCTTTATCAGTTCTGAGGAAGCTTTCTTCAGATCTCCATAATACTTTTCTCTTGACAACGTCGCCTTTGGATTATTATCGTAAAAACCTTTGGGATTTCTTCGTTTTATACACATAATGTCTGCAAGTGTTACAAACTCACGCTTCATCAGTTCATCGTAAAGTATGTTCACAAATGTCGTTTTGACTCCAAATCCGGCAAATATATTTTTAGTTGACATATTGCTTATTGTTTTAGGATACTGCAAAGATACAAAAAAGAACTGGTATTACAATACAAAACCGAGAAAATCTATTTTTCGCAAGGCTTGTTATTGTTTTTTGCTTGGAAGAATGGTATATAACTATTACTTTTGCCACACTAACTTAAAAACAAATGAATATGAAAAAAGGATTGTTTATTTTAGTGATGATGTGTGTTATGGCGCTGAATAGTACGGCGCAGATCTATGGTGGGGAATCAGCTCTTCAATTGCCAGTGAGGGATATTTACGACACGGAGCTGATGAATGCTTATGCGAATGCACTGAGGGAGACGGCTGCCAGACGACAGCAGTTCTACTACTATTACAGCAACACGGCTATGCAAATGATGACAGAGAAACGCTGGGGTTCTGCTATTGACTACATCGATAAAGCACTGGAAACTGGCTATTACTGTGGGGACATCTATTTCATGCGTGGCAAGTGCTATGAGGAACTGGGGGACTATAAAACTGCAAAGAGTGACTACAAGAGAGGCAAGGAGCTAGGCTCTGAATATGCAGAAGAAGCTCTGGAAGAACTGAAGGAGAAAATGAAAAGGAAATAACAACTTAAAGAAAGGGTAAAGCTATGAAAAGACTGATTATGATGCTGATGGCACTGATAACGACCATTGCCATGAATGCACAGTACTACAATGTGGGTACATCGACTTCAACAACGGACATTTTTGGTACTGAAACGACCACCCATCGCAACCAGTATGGGAATACAACGGGGACTTCTACCTCGTCAACAGATATCTTTGGAACGACGACCACCACGCATCGTGACAGCTATGGGAATACCATCGGCACATCGACGTCGTCCACGGATATCTTTGGAAACACGACAACGACGCATCGGGACCGTTATGGCAATACTACTGGTACAACGAGAACGAACCAAGACGTCTTTGGCAATACAAACTCCACCCACACGGATCCCTATGGACGCTCGACTGGTACTTCGACTACTTCCACCAATGTACTTGGAACGACAACCACCACGCATCGTGATAACTACGGCTCGACCATCGGCACCTCAACGTCCACTACGGACATCTTTGGCACCCGTAGCACCCAGCAGCGCAGCAACAGCAGCAACACGTCTATCTGGACGTGGTGAAGGCTGAGGGATGGTGGATGGATATTCTTTGGAGCAATTGATAAAACTCTTATGAAGAGATTCTGACGTTATCCAATTGCAAACAGAATGATAGTCATAATGATTCTGCCATCAGGTCTTTTCTGCCTATAAGACTAAAGATGGTGATTTCGTTTTCTTCGTTGAGAATTCGAAGCGTGCGAAGAATTTCATTCAACGTCGAGCCGCTGGTCGTAACGTCATCGATTACCAGTACATTCTGCTGACGGATTATAGAGCATAGTTCCTTATCTTCGTCAGATTTGAACTTGAGGAAGTTCATGATATAGGGACGATAACGACTCTTCTTGACGTCCTTGGCTATTGTGAAATAATCTTTTTGGTGAATCATCTCCAACATGCCGTTGATGGAGTCCTTAACTTGTTCCTTTTGGGCTGGGGTATAACGCGGACGGCCATCCTCCAATTTGTCATCAAGATATTGCTCCTCATAAGCTTTCATGTCAAATGCGATGTTGGAGGGGAGGGCTTTCACTAATGTCATCTTATATAAAGAAGGTTGCGCAAATCTATAGATATAGCGCAACATGTACCGATTAACCTTACTTGATGATTCTGGCATCACCACAAGGTCATAATTGTAAAGATTGATTTTCTTGTGGAGATTATCTATTGCTTTCTTTATGAAGTTTGTAAGATCTGGAGTATTTTGTAGGTCTTCTGTGAACTTAACATATTTGATAAATGCTGTACGTACAGAACTCTCTACCTGTTCAGAGAACTCATAGCCATAGTAAAAGCATTTACCGAATGCCTCCACCTGATAGCCATCACCAGTAAGACTAACGATGTCTTCAGCTCCATCATGCTCGAAATCGAACACAAACTTCTTCTCTGTATCGTCGAATGTTACGCCCATATCAATAATTCTCGTTTGCAAAGATACAATGATTTCGTGAGAAATCAAAGGATTCCCTTAAAAATATGCTATTTTTCGTCAAAACAGACCTCTTTCTGCTTTTCAGGAGTCAAAACGGCGTTTAGCCATACGAAGGTGGCGAGTTGAAGGGACGAAGGTGCCGCCTATCAGGGAGATTGGTGCCGAGTTTCAGGGAGAAAGTTACCGCCTATCGGGGATACACCCGCCCGTGTAAAATGAATGGCGCGGGCGTGCAACGTAGATTGCACACCCGCGCCAAGTGGATTGCACGTCCGTTCAATACCTATGCAAAACCTGAACCTGCCCCGTCAACTGGGAGATAGTGCATAACGGAGCCTTCTTTCCGCTTGCGCAGACGCGGTTTCTCGCCTTCGCACAAGTGCATGAGGTATCGTCGGGCAGTATAATATTTCAATCCGCTATAGTAGCAGAAATTGCGGACAGTAGTGTAACCACGACGAAGGCTCTTGCGCAGGGCTTCTTCCATAGCTTCGGAGTCTTGCATTTGGTCGGTGCCAGCCGGCTGACCCACCTGTAGGAATCCGCGTTCTATGCGATCGCCGAGGGCCTCAACGAACTGCTTGGAAGGAATGAACTCGATGCCTGCATACCGAACGTTCTTGCTCTTCACCTTCTTAGGGTCTGTGTAGTCGCCGTCGAGTCGGAGCTTGGGTGCGAAGGAGCCAAGAGGTGTCTCGATACGTGCTCCGTCCTGCATCATGATGGCTGCGACGTCAACAAAGGCCTCGAGGGCGCGAGTCATTTCGCCGGCATGCATGGCACGATACTTATGACAGAAGTCGTCGAACGAGCGCAGGCTGTATTTGATGCCCAAAGCAGGACGGGCATAGAGCAACGGCTTGCCATCCTCGCCCTTGGTGGGGCGGGTAAACAGCTCGTATTTCATTCCGTCTTTCTTGCGTGGCATAGCTCTTTTTGTTTCGTTATACGGTGCAGTTGTCTGCCTTCCGTTTTCAAGGACAAAGGTATAAATAAATCGGATAAATTGCAAGTGTTTTGCCGAAAAAAATATTTATGCTAAAATATTTGGCATGGATGCATTTTTTTCGTAACTTTGGCTTCGCCGAACTTACTCGGCACTCAGAAATGCTCAAATAAATTTGGCATTTCATTCGTTTTTTCGTAACTTTGCTCACAGACTATTATATTATATATAAGGTATATGGACAAACCTACTATGTCCACGTGCACCAGCTAAACAGTAAAAGCAGTTTCTTCTTCAGGCAACGGACGCAGTTCCATAACTATATGGCCGACAATCTGCCAGGCAACTTCAGCGTATGTTCTGAACGCTACTTCAGGGAGTGCGTCAGAAAGCTACAGTGGAGGAAGCATGGTTTCGACGAATATATCAAGGCCGCAGATAAACCACGGGTGGAATGGGAGAAAGGCATGTCTGTATCCATTCATCGACCGCATTAGTACGCTCGACACCCGTGGACTCTGTATCCACATTGCAGGTCACAACACGGTCTATGGCCGTGAACACACCTACAAGCCTATCGACGAGGTGGATGACGCAGTTCCCCCAACGCCCTAAACACGGGCTTACCTAACGAAGAAGCGGATCAGCAAAAGCTGACCCGCTTCTTTCTTGTTATGTCAGGTGAGCTGACTACTTACAAAGTTTACATCCCTCACACTTATTCAGTTCACCACGGAAACGTTTCTCGACAAGGTGGTGCAGACGGTCGCGCAGTGGAGAGAGCTGCATCTGGTCGATGACTTCGTTGATAAAAGCGTTCTGTAACAGCAGACGAGCTTCCTTGAGCGTGATGCCTCGTTGTTGCATATAGAACAGGGCAGCATCGTTAAGCTGGCCGACAGTAGAGCCATGGGCACACTTCACGTCGTCGGCATAAATCTCCAGCATCGGCTGGGTGTACATACGGGCTTCGGCAGTGGCTGTCAGGTTCTGATTGGTCATCTGCGACGTGGTCTTCTGAGCACCATGCTCCACCAGCACACGACCGGCAAAGGCTCCCGTAGCCTTGTCGTCGAGCACATACTTATAGAGCTCGTTCGAGGTGCAATGGGGCACATGGTGCGTGATAAGCGTATTGTTATCCACGTGTTGCTGCTTGTCGGCAATGACGCAGCCGTAGCATCCGCACTCGGCACCCTCACCACTGAAGGAGAGGTCGAGTTTGTTGCGTGTCACGCCGTTGTGCAGGGTGATGACGTTGTGGTTGACACGGCTGCTGCGCTGCTGGTCAATATAGACATTGCTGACGCGGACGTTCTTGGCATGTGTCTCTTCCAGACAATAGAGGTCGAGCGATGCATTATCGCCAACATAGGCCTCAATGACTTGTGTGGTCAGGAAAGGACGGTCGTCGGCTGCATGGTCACAGAAGAGCATCTTTATCTCTGCTCCTTCTTCCAACACGATGAGCACACGACGATTGACCATGAGAGCCACATCAGAACGCAAAATATTGACAACCTGAATGGCACGATCGACCTTGACATCCTTGGGCACATAGACCAAAAGGCCGTCCTGTGCCAGCATCGTATTGAGGGCTGTCACGGCATCGTCGCTGGTCTTAGCCAGTTGGGCGTAGTACTTAGAGAGGTGAGAGGTGAGTGGTGAGTGGTGAGAGAATACATTCGCCATAGAATCCACGATGACACCCTCGGGCAGTTTCGGAGCAGAATAAGGTATTCTCTCACCTCTCACCTCTAACCTCTCACCACTATAGAAAACATCGTTCACCATGAAGTAGAGGCTCGTTGAGAGGTTGGGCACATCACAGCGGAAGGCCTTATAAGGGTCAACAGGAATCTGCAGCCGTTTCAGGTTCAGTCCGTAGTTGGGTGCAAAGAGCGCCTCCATGTCGGTATATTTATAGCGCTCCACCTTGCGGCTGGGGAACCCCTGCCTGCGAAAGTCGTCAAAGGCCTTGTCGCGTACACTGTTCAAGACATCTGACGAATGGTCGCAGATGAGCTGCCGCGCCTGCTCGTAGAGTTCTATGTATTGCTGTTCGCTTGCCATTACTCTTCTCCTATTTCTTCCTTAATCCAGTCATAGCCATGCTCCTGAATCTGCTTGGCCAGTTCGGGCCCACCCGTCTTCACGATGCGTCCTTTGTAGAGCACATGGACATACTGCGGACGAATCATCTCCAGCAGACGGTCGTAGTGGGTGATGACGATACACGATGTCTCAGGGGTCTGCAACTTGTTCACACCCTCAGCCACAATACGCATGGCATCCACGTCGAGGCCAGAGTCTGTCTCGTCGAGAATGGATAGCTTAGGCTCCAGCATGGCCATCTGGAAAATCTCGTTGCGCTTCTTCTCTCCGCCACTGAAACCTTCGTTCACGCTGCGGTTAGCCAGCTTTGAGTCGAGTTCCACAATCTTACGCTTCTCACGTTGCAGTTTCAGGAACTCGGCGGCATTCATGGGTTCCAGACCCTGATATTTGCGTTTCTCATTGATGGCGGCTTTCATGAAGTTGGTCATGGAAACACCGGGAATCTCTACGGGGTACTGGAAACTCAGGAAAAGTCCCTCGTGGGCGCGGTCCTCAGGTTTCATCTCCAAAAGATTCTTGCCGTTAAACCATGCCTCGCCCTCAGTTACCTCATAGAGCGGGTTACCCACCAGTACGGCACTCAATGTTGACTTTCCAGAGCCGTTGGGTCCCATAATGGCGTGTGTCTCGCCATCGTTAATGACTAAGTTGATTCCTTTAAGAATCTCCTTATCTCCTATTTTTGCATGTAGATTTATTACCTCTAACATTTCTAAGCCCCCTAAGTTAGGGGGATGGGGGTCTGAACAAGCGATACCAGACCATTTATGATTTATACTGAGAGCCTGCGCCTGTTCAGACCCCCAACCCCCTAACTTAGGGGGTTCTGTTACCCGACGGTGCCTTCGAGAGAGACGGAGAGGAGTTTTTGCGCCTCAACAGCAAACTCCATGGGGAGCTTGTTGAGCACCTCTTTGGCATAGCCATTGACGATGAGGCCGACAGCCTGTTCAGTGGGGATGCCTCGTTGATTACAATAGAAAAGCTGGTCTTCGCTGATTTTGCTGGTGGTAGCCTCATGCTCGAAAATCGCAGTCGGGTTGTGCACATCCATATAAGGGAAGGTATGTGCTCCACAGTCCGAGCCTAAAAGCAGTGAGTCGCACGAAGAGTAGTTGCGTGCGTTCTCTGCGCTGCTGGTGGCACGCACCAGTCCGCGGTAGGAGTTTTGTGAGTGTCCTGCAGAAATACCTTTCGAAATAATGGTGCTCTTGGTGTTGCGCCCAATGTGAATCATCTTGGTACCCGTATCTGCCTCCTGATAGTTGTTGGTGACTGCCACGCTGTAGAACTCTGCCTGTGAGTTGTCACCACGCAGGATACATGACGGGTATTTCCAGGTGATGGCAGAACCTGTCTCCACCTGTGTCCACGACAGTTTGGAATCAACACCACGCAAATCGCCACGCTTCGTTACAAGATTCAGCACGCCACCCTTGCCGTTTTCGTCGCCCGGGTACCAGTTCTGCACGGTGGAATACTTCACCTCTGCACGGTCCTTGACGATAATCTCGACAATAGCAGCATGTAGTTGGTTCTCGTCACGCATGGGTGCTGTGCAGCCTTCCAGATAGGAGACATAAGAGTCGTCATCGGCCACAATGAGCGTACGCTCAAACTGCCCGGTGTTACGGGCGTTGATGCGGAAATACGAGCTGAGCTCCATGGGACAGCGCACCCCTTTGGGAATATAGACGAACGAGCCATCGCTGAAGACGGCAGAGTTAAGTGCAGCAAAGAAATTGTCGCGGTAGGGGACTACTGTTCCGAGATATTGACGCACCAAGTCGCCATGCTCTTTAATAGCTTCACCGATGGAACAGAAGATGACCCCCTTCTCGCGTAGTTTCTCCTTGAAGGTGGTCTTTACACTGACGGAGTCCATGATGGCATCCACAGCGGTGTTACCACTCAGTGCCAAACGCTCTTCAAGGGGGATGCCTAACTTGTCAAAGGTCTTTTCAAGCTCAGGGTCAATGGCTCCGGATTTTCCGGATTTTCCAGACTTATTCGCAGTCGGATCTGCATAATAGCTGATAGCCTGATAGTCGATGGGTGGCACGTGAACGTGTCCCCATGTCGGTTCCTGCTGCTCCTGCCAATAGCGGAAAGCCCGCAAGCGGAAGTCCAGCATCCACTCGGGCTCACCCTTTTTGGCAGAGATGAGCCGAACGACTTGCTCGTTCAGCCCCTTCTCTATCACCTCTGTATGTACGTCCGTCGAAAAACCGAATTCGTATTTCTGCTCAGCGACTTTCTTTACAAACTCATTACTCATGTTTACAGTTTCTGCTCCACCTCGATTTCCATGAAGGTCTCGATGATGTCGCCTACCTGAATGTCGTTGAAGTTCACAAGCGAGATACCGCACTCGAAGTTTGTAGCCACCTCTTTCACGTCGTCCTTGTAACGTTTCAGGGCATTGATGGCACCAGTGTGAACCACGATACCGTCACGTACCAGACGAGCCTTGTCGCTACGATGAACCTTTCCTTCGATGACCATCGCACCAGCAACCGTTCCGACCTTCGAAATCTTATAAACCTCGCGAACTTCAACCTCAGCGGTAACCTGTTCCTTGATAACCTTGTCGAGCATACCCTCCATAGCAGAACGGATGTCGTCAATGGCATCATAGATAACCGAATAGATGTTGATTTCCACGCCGTTGCGCTCTGCCAACTTACGGGCATCGGCACTGGGACGTACCTGGAAACCGACGATGACGGCATCGGAAGCCGAAGCCAGCATGACGTCGTTCTCGCTAATCTGACCCACAGCCTTGGCGATGACGTTGACCTGTACCTTCTCTGTAGAGAGTTTCAGGAACGAATCAGACAGAGCCTCAATACTACCGTCGGTGTCACCCTTCACGACAATGTTCAGCTCGTGGAACTCACCCAGGGCAATACGGTGTGAGATGTCGTCGAGACCCAGCGTCTTCTGCGTACGCAGACCTTGTTCACGCTGTAGCTGTTCGCGCTTGTTGGCAATCTCACGGGCCTCCTGCTCCGTATCCATCACATGGAACGAGTCACCAGCTGTTGGCGCTCCGTTCAAGCCCAAGATGATGGCGGGCTCGGCAGGCATGGCTTTCTCAATGCGCTGGTTACGCTCGTTGAACATAGCCTTGATGCGTCCATGACTGGTTCCGGCGATGACAACGTCGCCAATCTTCAGCGTACCATTGCTGACCAATACTGTCGAGACGTAGCCACGTCCCTTGTCAAGACTGGACTCAATGATGGAGCCTGTTGCCTTGCGGTTGGGGTTAGCCTTCAGGTCAAGCATCTCGGCTTCAAGGAGTACCTTCTCAAGCAGTTCCTCAACGCCAAGACCCTTTTTGGCAGAAATCTCCTGACACTGGTATTTACCGCCCCATTCCTCGACGAGCAGGTTCATCTGAGCCAAGTCCTCACGTATCTTGTCGGGGTTGGCGCCTGGCTTGTCTATCTTATTGATGGCGAATACCATAGGTACGTTGGCTGCCTGTGCATGGGCAATGGCCTCCTTGGTGGTAGGCATCACGCTGTCGTCGGCAGCAATGATGATGATGGCAATATCCGTCACCTGTGTACCACGGGCACGCATGGCGGTAAAGGCCTCGTGACCAGGGGTATCCAAGAAGGTAATCTGACGGCCGTCCTTCAGCTTCACGTTATAGGCACCGATGTGCTGCGTAATGCCACCAGCCTCACCGGCAATGACGTTGGTGTTGCGGATATAGTCAAGCAGCGACGTCTTACCATGATCGACATGACCCATGACAGTGACAATCGGTGCACGGCTGAGGAGATCGTTCTCGTCATCCTCCTCTTCCTGAATGGCATTCTGCACTTCAGCGCTGACATATTCTGTGGTAAAGCCAAATTCGTCTGCCACCAGATTGATGGTTTCTGCATCCAGACGCTGGTTGATACTTACCATGATGCCGATACTCATACAGGTTCCAATAACCTTGGTAACAGGCACGTTCATCATCGTTGCCAACTCCGAGACGGTAACGAACTCGGTCAGCTTCAGTACTTTGCTCTCTGCTGCCTGCTCTGCCATCTCCTCGTTCAGACGTTCCTGAACGGCATCGCGCTTCTCACGACGGTATTTGGCACCCTTCTTGTTCTGACTCTTCGAGGTCAGACGGGCCAACGTCTCTTTGACCTGACGTGCTACTGCCTCTTCATCAACCTCCAACGACTTCTGCGGACGGTTCTTCTTGTTCTTCTTGCCGCCCTGCTGTTGGTTGTTGTTGTTCTGCTGGTTGCCCTGCTTGTTCTTCTTGTTGCCATTAGAGGGCTGGTTGCTTGCAGCCTCGATATCCACACGCTCCTTGCCGCCACGGATACGCTCACGCTTTTTGCGCTCACCCTGCTGTTGGGCAGCTTTCTCCTCACGCTCCTTGCGACGCTCCTCCTTCGATTTCTTCTTGGGACGCGTACTCTGGTTAATGCTCGACAGGTCAATCTTGCCCAGCACGTTCACCTTCGGAGCCATCTTGGCCTCGCTCTTCAGCGTATAGATTTCAGGGGCGTTATCCTCGCTGTCATCCTCAGTCTCCACCTCTTCCGGCTCGGACTCTTCCACGGGAGTGTCTTCAACTACCGGCTCTGCAGGAGCAGGTGTCTCCTTCTCTGCGGTTTTTTCTTCCTGAACAGGCTCTTGACTGGTGGCAGCAGGCTTTTCCTCCTCTTCAGGCTTGGGTTCTGGCTTTGCAGGAGCGGCCTTCTTACCGTTCAGCGCATCCAGGTCAATCTTTCCTACAGGTTTGAATTGGGGGCGCTGCTCCAGCAACTCCTCGGCCTTCGTCTGCTTCTTCTCTTCTTTTTCCTGTTTCTTTTCCTTGGCTTTCTTGATGAAGATTTTTTCAGCCTCATGCTTCACTGCCTGATCACCTTTGAATTCGGATACAAGAGCCTCGTACTGCTCGTCGGTGATTTTGGTAGAGGGCTTAGCGTCTTCTTCAATCTCGCCAAGATTCTTCTTCTTCAGGAAATCAACTGCCGTTTGAAGTCCTATGTTCAGTTCTGATAACACTTTATTTAATCTTACAGCCATTAATTCTCAATTTTCAATTCTCAATTTTCAATGTTTATTCAAACTCAGCCTTCAACACTTCCAATACGTGATCAACGGTTTCCTCCTCGAGGTCAGCCTTCTCAATCAGCATCTCACGCGGAGCGTTCAGTACTGCCTTGGCTGTGTCAAGACCGATGGCTTTAATAGAGTCAATAATCCACTGGTCAATCTCGTCAGCGAACTCGTCCAAGTAGATATCCTCGTCCTCCTCGTTCTCGTTGAGCACGCGGAACACGTCAATGGTATATTCGGTCAACATGGAGGCCAGCTTGATGTTCATACCGCTGCGACCAATAGCCAGGCTGACTTCCTCGGGCTGCAGATAAACCTCTGCCTTGTGCTCTTCGGGGTTCAGCTTGATTTCTGTTACCTTGGCGGGACTCAGTGCACGCTGGATAAACAGCTGTACGTTGCTGGAGTAGTTGATGACGTCGATGTTTTCGTTACCCAGCTCACGTACGATACCATGTACACGGCTGCCCTTTACACCGACACAGGCGCCTACAGGGTCAATACGCTCGTCATAGCTCTCCACAGCTACCTTGGCACGCTCACCCGGCATACGGGCAATACGCTTGATGGTGATCAGACCGTCGTTAATCTCAGGCACCTCAGCCTCTAACAGACGCTCCAGGAATACCGGGCTGGTACGGCTCAGGATGATACGCGGATTGTTGTTCTCGTTCTGCACCTCCTTCACGATGGCACGTACGGTCTCACCCTTGTGGTAGTTATCATTGGGAATCTGCTCGCTCTTCGGCAGGTGCAGCTCATTACCTTCGTCATCGATGAGCAGCGTTTCACGCTTCCACATCTGATAGACCTCACCACTGACAACGCTTCCCACCTTGTCCTTATACTTCTGATAGAGTGAGTCGTGTTCCAGTTCCAGAATCTTGCTGGCCAGCGTTTGGCGCAGGTTCAGGATAGCACGGCGGCCAAACTTCTGGAAGTTCACCTCCTCACTCACCTCCTCACCAATCTCGTAGTCAGGCTCAATCTTCTGGGCTTCCGTCAGCGAAATCTGCTTGTTCTCGTCTTCCACCTCACCGTCGGCTACGACAATGCGGTTGCGGTAAATCTCGAAGTCACCCTTGTCAGGGTTCACAATCACGTCAAAGTTCTCGTCCGAACCGAACATCTTGGCAATCACGTTGCGGAAGCTTTCTTCCAGCACGCTCACCAAAGTGGTACGGTCAATGTTCTTTGTCTCTTTAAATTCCT
>CAMVQS010000065.1 GCA_947169685.1 uncultured Prevotella sp.
CAGCATCGACATATCAGTACGACGGTAGTGTGACAGAATGAACTCTGCCACATCCGGCTCCCGAATTCCATTCAAGAATGAAGCTACAGGCATGTATATCGACCTGCACAGGCCGCATCAGGGAAGCATCATGAAGGAGTGGATGATGAAGGAGATATACAGACATTTAAAGAATAATAAACAGATTTAAGGGTATGGACTATTTGGAATATAAAGGATATAAGGGTAGCGTGGAGTACAGTAAGGAAGACGATTGTCTCTTTGGTAAGGTTCAGGGGCTGAGCCAGGCGTTGATATTATATGAAGGTCAGACGCTGGACGAGCTTCGTAAGGACTTCGAGGCAGGCGTTGATGACTATATTGAGGGATGCAAGGCCGATGGCATAGAGCCAGCCAAGCCTTATAGCGGACGTCTGAACTTGCGCATGACCTCAGAACTTCATTCTCGTATTGCTGCCTTTGCTGCAACAACGGGAACCACAATTAATGAGTTCATCAACCGTGCTGTCGAAAATGAACTCAAGCATGCCGTCGTCATGTAAAAGGATACTACAATAGTACAAATTACTATACTTTTTGTGTAAAACGGCACTTTGAAAAAGTCAAAACGGCGTATCTCTGACGGAAAGGTGCCGTTTCTCTGGGAGAAAGGTGGCATGTAACAGGGAGTTTATGCCGGAGAAACTGGGAGAAACTGCCGGGCTCTCGGGAATTCAGCGGGCGATGTTGAAACAAACACCGCCCGCTGTTCGTTTCAACAGCGGGCGGTGTTCATTCAAACAGCGGGCGGTGTAACCCTTCAAAATTATAGTATTGTTTTTCTGGACTTTACAATAGTCCTTTTCTCTGCAGTGTTCATATTCATCGGCAAAGATACGAAAAAAGAAGCAAATATCCAAATAAATAAGCAGAAAAGATTTGCTTTTTGCCAATTATTTCGTACCTTCGCAGTCGAGTTATGAATATAGAACCGATAGCACGATTCCATTCACCGCTGACGTCGAAGTTCGGCGTTCCACGACAGGCGGGTATCGTCCGCGAGTTGCGCGGACAGATTGTGTTTGAGCCTGCATACAGGAATGCGGAGGCGCTGCGTGGGCTGGAAGCGTTTGATTATCTTTGGATAATCTGGGGATTCTCGGCTAATAGAAGTGGAGGAGTAGAGGAGTGCAGGAGTGGAGACAAATCCTCGTTTCGCGCTACCGTGCGTCCGCCGCTGCTGGGTGGTAACGAACGGCGTGGGGTGTGGGCGACGCGCTCCCCGTTTCGTCCGAACAACCTGGGGCTGTCCAGCGTGCGCATCGAGCGTATCGAAGACGGTGTGATTCATGTGTTGGGGGCTGACCTGATGGACGGCACGCCGATTTACGACATCAAGCCTTACTTGGAGTATGTGGATAGCCACACGGGAGTGCGCAGCGGTTTCGTGGATGAACGGCAGTGGCAGGAGTTGGAGGTGGAGATGCCCGAGGAACTGCAACGGCAGTTCACCAGTGACGAACTGCAGGCTCTCTTGGCCACGCTGCGCCAAGACCCGCGTCCACAGTATCACGACGACCCTCAGCGCACGTACGGAATGCCGTTTGCAGGGCGTGACGTGAAGTTCCGGGTGGAAGACGGTACGTTATTCGTCACTGTCGTCGAGCCGGTTGCTCCATAGGAATTTGCGTGTCTCTTGCACGACGATACCACTCAGGAACAGCAGCGACAGCAGGTTAGGGATGGCCATGAGGGCGTTGGCGCAGTCGGCAAACGTCCAGACGAGGCTCAGGTTGATGATGCTTCCCACAAAGACAGCAGCGATGTAGAACACACGGAATACCTTGACCCAGCGCATGCCGCCGAGATACTCCACCGCACGCTCACCGTAGTAGCACCAGCCGAGGATGGTGGAGAAGGCAAACGTCAGCAGGCCGAACGTCAAGAGGGGCGTGCCTAAATAGGGAATCTTCGAGAAGGCCTGCTTGGTGAGGACCGCACCGTTGGAGAAGTCTATGTCGTTGTAGGCCAGCACGCTGCTGACAATGACCAGACCCGTGATGGCGCAGATGACCACGGTGTCCCAGAACGTGCCGCTGGACGAAACCAATGCCTGACGCACGGGGTTGCGCGTCTTGGCAGCAGCGGCTACGATGGGGGCGGAACCCAGACCCGACTCGTTGGAGAACAAACCACGGGCAATGCCGAAGCGGGCAGCCATCATGACTGTGGAGCCAACGAAACCGCCTCCAGCTGCCTCGGGCGAGAAGGCCGCATTGACAATGAGCTTAAGGGCCGGCCACAGGTAATGCCAGTTGATGCCGAGGATGACCAGACAGCCTAATACATAGAAAAACGCCATGAAAGGCACCAGCATGGAACAGACGCGGGCAATGCTCTTGACACCGCCTAAGACGACGGCTCCCGTGAGTGTGCAGACGACGGCACCCGTGAAATAGGGGGAGATGCCGTAGGACTCGTTGGCTAGTACGGCAATGGCGTTGGCTTGTACCGTATTGCCGATGCCGAACGAGGCACAGGCGGTGAACACGGCAAAGACCACGGCCAGCCATTTCCAGCCCAGTCCGCGCTCCAGCGCATACATAGGACCGCCGAGCATACGACCGTCCTTGGTCTTCACGCGGTATTTGATGGCCAGCAGACCCTCGGCATATTTCGTGGCAATGCCGAAGACGCCTGTCAGCCAGCACCACAGCACGGCACCGGGTCCACCCAGCGCAACGGCCGTCGCCACACCGATGATGTTGCCTGTACCGATGGTGGCTGCCAAGGCTGTCGCCAAGGAACCGAATTGTGACACGTCGCCATGCCCGTCAGCGTCTTTCTTGACGGAGAGGCGTATGGCGGTGAAGATGCGGAGCTGCGGAAAGCGCAGGCGCACGGTAAGATAAAGGTGGGTTCCCAAGAGCAGGATGATCATGGGCCATCCCCACAGGAAATCACTCGCAAGTGTCAGTATGTCGTTAAGTCTGTCCATCTATTTTTATCGTTCAAAAGTAATCTTGATTTGCTTGAAACCCATGGAGCGCAGCATATTGCCGACCTGCTCCTCCGCAATCTCGCGGGCCCGTTGCATGTTCTGGGGGGTCATACATTGTTCAATCATCTGCTGTTGTGCCTTGTAGAAGAGTGCTTCGCGTACGCTGGTGTCCCAACTACCCTTGGAGATGAATGAGCGGGTGCTGGCTTCGTCGATGAAGTGGTCATCGAGCAGTTTCACTGGTGGTAATACCATCAGCAATGTGTCGCCATGCGTGGTGATAGCATCTTCGCGTAACTGCTGCATGTCGATGCCCAGACGCAGCGTGCCGTAATAGATGCGTACCAGCTGGTCGTCAATGAAGATGCCGCGTCGCACGGTATCAACCATCTGTTCGTCGCTGATGGAGAGGAACTCCCACTCACCGATGTCGCGGATGGAGCGTATCTGCTGGGGTGTGATGTCTATCTGGTCGTCAGCTGTCAGGCTGATGCTGTTGGTCTTCAGCTGATGATATATGAAGTAAGCGCCAAAGCCCAGTCCCAGAACCGTGAGCAGGATAACGATGATGATTGCAGGTTTCTTCATACTTACTTTTTTCTTATTCTTTTACCCTTACCACCATGTCCTTGCGGAAGGTGACGGTGATGTCTTGTTCCTGATAGCCCATCTGTTCCATCATGGGTATGAGGACACGGGCTGCGTTCTGGCGTGCCGTTTCGATGATGTCCATGTCGGGGATGGCATTGATAATGGCTTGTCGGCCCTGACGCTCATAGCTCGTCAGTTCAGCGTCGGTGAAGTCGGAACGTAGCAGTGCCACGTATTTCTTGATGTTGGCGTGGTCAATCTTCGAGCTGGTCAGCATTACTTGCGGGTCGGGTAGGGTAATGGTAACCTTCTTGCCGTCATGTTCCACGTTCTGTTCAGAGAATCCCTCGAAGTCTATGTAGGCCTTCAGTGTGGCATCCATGGGGATGGCTATCTTGCGGTCACCCAGAAATGGCAGGTCGATGTCGTAGTCCTGTCCTGTCAGCTGTCCTTGCAGCTTCAGCACGTCGTCGTGGGTAATAATCTTATGTACCTTGTATTCTGCCGTATAGAGTCTGGAACACTGCTGGATATGTGTAACCAGCGTGGCGGTGTTAGGTGTGTCGTGCGTAGCCGGATTTTCGTTGTTAGTGGTCCCTGTACAAGCCACCAACAGCCAACACCCTATCATCATAAGCCAAGAAAGTTTCTTCATGTTCGTTGACAAATTTGATGCAAAGGTATTAAAAAAATGTCAATTCGTTGAACATTTGTCCTGTTTTTTGTTATTTCGTTAAACTTTCATGGTACGACAGCGTCAAAATAACAGTTGCGTAACTAAAAAGAAAAACTTAATGTTAAACTAAAAAATATAAAAGGTATGAAGATTAAAAGGATGATTTTGGCTCTCGTAGCCGTAGTAGCAGTAGGTACAACAGCAATGGCACAGCCAGACATGCCGCGTCACGGAAAACCCGACCCCGCAAAGATGGCACAGCATCGTACGGAGCAGATGGTAAAGAAGTACGGACTGAACGACGAACAGGCAGCTAAGTTGCTGACGCTTAACACTCAGTATGCAGACAAGTTACGTCTAGGACGCGGACACGGTATGCGCGGACACCGTCCTGGAGGCCCTCGCCCAGAAGGCGGAGAACGTCCTGAACTGACAGAAGAGCAGAAGCAGCAGATGGAAAAGGAGCGCAAGGAGCGCCAGCAGGCAATGGAAGCCTACGACAAGGAGTTGCAAGGCATTTTGACAGCTGACCAGTTTGCCAAGTACAAGGAAGACATGAAAAGACGCCCGGAGCGCGGCCCCCGTGACTGATGCCGCCTCTTGTACAGATTTTGATTTTGTTGTTTAGAAATGATGAGGCTCTGAACCACGCGGTTCAGAGCCTCACTTCGTTTAGTAGTTTGTTTTAAGAAATCGGGTTACTTTATCCAGCGCGGGTCACCGGCTTCCTTGTCCTTGATCTTCTCGTCAATGATCGTAAAGTCGAAGGCTGCGGCATCCTTGAACGGATCAGCCGATACAGCTGTACCTTCACTGTCGAAGAACGTGATAGTTGCATCAGCTGTGCTGCCAGCGCTAATCAGGTTCTCGGTGTTAAAGTAGAAGTTGTTCTTGAACGTCGGAATGGCTGTATTCTTCTGGCTAGCGAAACCGCGCTTGTAGTTGGTGTTAGCTACAACGTTGTTCGTCCAGTTGATGGTGTTACCGGCAAAGCGTACATAGAGCAGACGGTAGTTTGCACCAGCGCTGCCAACATTGTACAGCGTGTTATGGTCAACCGTGATGACTGGTGTTGCCGTTACCTTGCTTGAAGCATCGTCCATACGGATGAAGTCACGGCTCAAAGCACTGTTGTAGATCGTGTTGTTTGTCAGGTTGAACGTGTTGTAACCACCTGAACGGCTGTCGAACAGGTCACCGCCAGAGCAAACGATATCATGGATCAGACAATTGTTGATGGTGATGTTGTCGATAACAGCTGCTACGTTGATGTAGAAGAAGCCCTTGGTGAAGTTCTTGATTTCTGCATCGTGGATATACAGCTTGGCGTAGTTGCCTTCTTCCTTGTAGTTGAATGCCTGGTCACCTGTGCCGCCTTCGCCATCGATGGTAAGGTTGGCAATCTCAAGGCTTGCACCTCCGAAGAGCTGGAAGTAGATACCCTTGATGGTTGCATTGTTGTTGGTATTCAGCACAATATCCTTCTCAATCTTGATAGAAGTGGTCTCGTCGAGAGCCGTGAAGTCGTAAACCATGTTTTCGGTCAGCATGATCACCTCACCGGGTTCTGCAGCCTGGATGGCTGCCAGCAACTCATCGCAGTTGGCTACTGGCGTGTAGTTAGGCAGGGTAGCCACCTGAATCTTACCACGCTGCTTCTCACCATTGTAGATGTAGAAGGTGTATGTGCTTTCTACCTTCAGGTCGCTGATGGTAGCACGTCCTTCTGCAATCTCTTCAGCTGTCAGGGTGTGAGTCTGAACGACCTCACCGCTCTTCTGTACGTCGATGCGTGTCACCGCAGTACCTGCGGGCCAAGAAAGCGTAACAGAGGTCTTAGTGATGTCTGTAGCGGGAACAGCATAGAAAATCTGTTCGGTGCCAGTCTCAAAGGTTGTGCTGGCCCATTTTGACTCTTTACTGCTGCCGACGGCCTTGACACGTACGGAGTAGATGGTCTCACCTTCCAGTTTACCGGCAGGCAGTACCCAGCTGTATTCCTCGCGACTGTCGTTAGCCTCTTCAGAGGTGAAGGTCAGCGGTGTGCCGCTGAAACTCATGTCCTCGTCGTCGGCGTAAAACTCAATTTCGTACTTCTCGGCAGCAGAGATGGCAAACCAAGAAAGTTTCACGCCAGTGGTATTCTGTACCTTGGCCTCCAGTTCAGTCGGCCCAAACAGACGATTGAATTCCATGCTTGTGATGGCATCGTCCGGGTCTGAGCAAGCGGTCATCCCTACGAGGGAGAGACCGATTGCCATAACCATTGTAACTTTATTGAATATCTTATTCATAGTTTCTTAGTTGTTAAATAGGTGAATTATTCGCCGTAGCCATAATCGTTTACTAACATGCCGTTGCTGCCAGTGAGATAGTATCTCCAGATAGGCCAGAACATTCTGCTGTTAGGATCGTTGAGGTATAGGTTGTTGATATACTTTGTCACCTTCTGGTCGTTCTCCGAGGTAGCATCACCAGAGAAGTTGAAGAGTCGCGAGTTGTTGGCATAAAGTGTCTTGCCCTCGGCATCTGTCTGTCCCTTCTCAAGGCCGTAGATGGTATAGCCGTCAGCATCGGTCGATTCTGCGTCCAGCCCATCATTATAATAAATTTTCTCGGGATAGTCGGCATAGTCACCGGTACGATTAGCCAGTGCTGTCATCTTCTGCTTGGTCTCAGCCAGCTTAGCACTCAGCTTACCCCAACGCATCAGGTCAACCTTACGGAGAGCTTCACCAGCAAACTCGAACTTACGCTCGTCCTCGATGAGCAACTGGAATGTTTCCTTCGAAGAAGCAGCGGCAAGCAGGGCGCTAACCTTTGCAGCAGGATAAGCACGGCTCATGACGGGACGGATATACTGTGCTGCGCCTGATGGTCCATTCAGCTGGTTTTCAGCCTCTGCAGCCATCATGTAGATGTCAGCATAGCGCATCACCTGCCAGTTCATACCATCATCGTTAGTTGAGGTGACAATACGGTTCATCCATTCGTAGCGCATCTTACCGAAGCTCCAGCCGCCACCTGAGGTGCTGCCAACGGTCTTCACACCACCCGACCACTGATAGGGGATACAGGTGATGTTACGGCGTGCATCCTGAGGATCATAGTCATACCACAGAGTAGGAGTCGGGCCGTTCACACCGCCACGGGGCTGTTTGGTCCATTGGTCAGCATCCTTATGCTTGACGCCCCAGGTCCACAACACGCGGCCACGACCGTCAGAGAATGGAATCTCGAAGATAGACTCCTTACCGGCAGCAGTGTTTTCAGCGCAAAGTGTACGGAAGCACTCTTCGAAAGTGCCAAGTGTGTTTACACCTGCATTGATAATGCTAACACATTCGTCGCGAGCAATGGTGTACATCTCCTGACGCTCAGCAGCATCAGTCAGGTTATAACGGAGCTCTGAATTAACATGGTCACCTTCTGCGCTGGGCCACTGTGAGTAACCAGCCAGGAACAGGGCGATACGGGCACGAAGCCCCTTTGCAAACGACTTGCTGACACGTTCGACGGAAACGGTATATTTGTTCTCGTTAGGCCATCCGAGGTAGTCCTCTGCGGTCTTCAGGTCTTCCAGTACCTTCTTCAGAACGGTGGCACGGTCGGTCTTTGCCAGATAAATGGTCTCTGACGTGATGGGGCTGAAGCGGTAGGGTACGTCACCCCAGGCTTTTACCAGGTCGAAGTAGATCATGCCGCGCAGGGTGAGCAACTCACCGTAGAGCTGACGCATGTTCGTATTGCTTACGTCGTCAATGCCGCCGTAGAGTGCCATAGACTCAATAGCCTTGTTGGCACGCTCGATACCTTCGTATAGTTTAGCCCATGCGTTCTTCTCGTCGTTCATATAGCCGTTATCGACAGCTGCAGAATAGACAGCCAGTGAAGCCTCTTTGTCAGTAGCGGGGTCGGGAACATTTGCGTAGTTGTTGAAAATCTCGCAGTCGGTATTTGTGCCAAAATACGGGATGAAACGCGCACGGTATGAGTTCTGCTCGCCAAACGACTGATGAATACCCATGACAGCTGCATCGGCCAGCACTTCGGTAGAGAAGATGATGTCTTCACTCATCGCTGACTTGTTGGGAGCGTCCAACGGGTCACTGCAGGATGCGATAGTCAGTCCTACAGCAGCGATACCTAATATATATTTATACTTGTTCATAGTTATATCTTGTTTTACGAATTAGAAATTCACGTTCAAACCAATCACAAACTGACGGCTCTTGGGATATGCAGAGTAATCTACACCAGGAGTCAGGTTAGTCTTACGAACTGAAGAAACCTCAGGATCTGAACCGCTGTAGTTGGTGATGCAGAACACGTTGTAGCATGTTGCATATACGCGCAGCGAGTTGATGAAGACCTTCTTCAGCAGAGACTTCGGCAGTGAGTAGCCAAGTGTCAGGGTTGCCAGACGGAGGAATGAAGCCTTCTCTACACCATAGTCAGTCAGGATGTACTTGGTGGTGTAGGGACTCCACATGGTGGTGGTGGTGTTCAGGTTAGCCAGTTCCTCCGCATTGTTCCAGTCGAGCAGGTCACCATTGGCGTTGATGTAGGTCCAGCGCTTGCCGGCAGCCATCTCGTCGATGAGGTTCCAATAGACGTTGGCCTTACCGGTCTGTGTGAACTGCAGCTTGTTGGCGTTATAGACGTCGTTGCCGATGCTCCAGTTGAAGTTGGCAGCCAGGTCGAAGCCGTAGGCACGGGCGTTGATGTTGAAACCTCCGATGCAGGCAGGGTTGGTATCGCCGATGATGGTACGGTCTTCTTGAGAAATCTTGCCGTCTCCATTGGTATCTACAATCTTCATCATACCGGGCATGATTGATGTGCCAAGCACTGTTGTTGCATCAGCAACACCTTCCTTCGGCACCCACTTGCCCTGAGCCTGCGAAGCAGCGATGTCGAAGTCGCTGACCTCGTAGCGGCCATTCTGCATGTAGCCGTAGATTTGTCCAATGGGTTCACCAACCTTAATGATATAGTCCTGTCCGATTTCAGTGGAAGCCCAGCTGGTCTGGATGTTGTCTATTGACTCCAGCTGGCCGAGGTCAAGCACCTTGTTCTTGTTGAACGAAACATTGGCACTGATGCTCAGACCGAAGTCCTTCTTGTCGATGGCATTCCAGGTTAGAGAAGCCTCGAAACCAGTGTTGCGTGTCTCACCCATGTTGCGGTACTGGTAGTCATAACCTGTACCCTGTACAGGGAACTGAATCAGCAGATCCTTGGTGTTGTTCCAATAGAATTCGAACGAACCGTTCAGCTTGCCGTTCAGCAGTACATAGTCCAAACCGATGTTACGGGTGATGGTGGTCTCCCATTTCAGGTCGGGATTGCTCATGGTCTTCGACGGAGCCCAGTAGCTGGTGTAGCCGTTGATCCATGAGGTGGCCTTGGGTTCATATTCCTGAGAGAGTGATACACCCGAGGGGATGTTGTTGTTACCAGCGGTACCGTAGCTCAGACGGAGCTTCAGGTCGGTCAGCCAGCTCTTTGTACCTTCCATGAAGGGTTCAGCAGAAACACGCCATGCGAAAGCGGCAGAGGGGAAGTAACCCCAGCGGTTGCCATCTGCGAACTTCGAACTGCCGTCAGCACGGAACGTAGCACTCAGCAGATACTTGTCTTTGAAGTTGTAGTTCAGACGACCGAACCATGAGAGTAGCACATCGTTGGGATAGAAATAGTCTGTAATCTCAAACGGTTTTCCCTGTGTGGTCAGGTTCCAACAGTCCTCTGCCGAGAAGGAGAGGGGGAAGCCGTGAGCCGTGTTGGTCAGCAGCTCGTTCTTCTGCAGCACATACTCCTCACCCAGCAGGATATTCAGCGAGTGGTCGCTGTCCTTGCCGAAGAGCGCCTTGAAGTCGTAACTCAGGGTGTTGGTGTTGCGAATCTTCGAACGGTTCTGCTTAGTCAGTGTGATGGCAGGCAGACCCTGATTCTCTTTCGCAGGAACATTCTGGATGTAATAGGTAGAAGGTCCATAGTAGATATTGTTGTCTGCACGATAATAGTCGTAACCAATTTCACTCTTGAACTTCATGTTCTTGTAAAACTCCCAAGTAAAGGCAGCACCCATGTTCAACTGTATGCGCTCCTGATACTTAGCATTGTCCGTAATAGAGGTCAGTGGGCTGATGAAGTTGTTACCTGCATCGGTATCCTCATCGTCACCAGTCAGACCAGCCACGGGGAACGGAGCATACTGCACAGCCAGACGCAGACGCTTGTCGGTATTGTAAGAACTGCTCTGCTCGTTGGCACCGGCACCGTTGATCTTCGTGCGCGAGAAACGGGTTGTGAAGTCCAACGTTACTTTCTTGTGAGGCTTGTGGTTTAACTTTAGCGACAGGTTGTCACGCTTGTAGTCCGAACCCTGCATGATGGCTTTGTCATCAATGTGAGCATAGCTGAACGCATACTTCATGGCTTCAGAACCACCATTAATGCTGAGGTTGTGGTTGAAGGTATGTCCGATGCGACCGTATGCCTGGTCCTGCCAGTCATTGGTGGCAATGTTGTCATACATGTCGAGGTCTTCGAAGATGCCGAAATACTTGCTGTATTTGTCGGGGCTGTTCTTCAGCTGATACAGCTCATACTGCCACGAAGCATAGTCGCGGGCACCCAGCACGTCGTACTTCTTGGCAATCTTCTTCCAGCTGTAGTAAACGTTATAGCTGACGTTTACCTTACCCTCCTTGCCGCCCTTGGTCGTTACGAGGATTACACCGTTGGCACCGCGGCTACCGTAGATGGCGGTAGAAGAGGCGTCCTTCAGTACGGTGATGTCTTCGATGTCAGACGGGGCAATGTCGCTGATTGACTCCACGGGGAAACCATCGACGATGTACAGCGGCTCGTTCGACTGCGTGATAGAACCACCACCACGAACGCGGATGGTGACGTCAGCGTCGGGAGAACCTTCGGTTGTCGTTACCTGCACACCAGCCAGCTTACCAGTCAGGGCCTCCGATGCGTTGGAGACAGGCACTGCTGCGATAGCTTCACTGTTCACTGTAGCAACGGAACCCGTGATGTCCTTCTTACGTACGGAGCCGTAACCGATGACAACCACTTCCTCCAGGCCGGTGGCGTCGTCCTTCAGGACCACGTTAACGGCCGTCTTGCCCTTGCCATCAACAGTCTGTGTCTTCATACCAATGTATGAAATCACGATCTGCTTACTACCTTTCAACGTGATGTTGAAAATACCGTCAATGTCAGTAATACCACCGTTCTGGGTTCCCTTCTCCAGCACACTTGCGCCGATTACAGGCTCACCCGTTTCGTCGGTAACCGTCACCTTGACAGTTTGCGCCGAGATTGTGCCAACCATCAACAGGAAGGCTCCTATCAGCGCCATTTTGATACTCTTTAAATTACCAGACATAAATTAGTAGTTTTAAATTAATAATAAGAAATATTTGTGCAAAGATATGAAAATTAATTTAAATCAAGGAAAAATAATGTTGAGTTTTTCGACGTAAGCGTTTACGCAAGTGTACAACGTACAATCATTATTTAACATTTAAGCCCCCTCCCAAGAGTGGGAGAGGGCTTGTACCTTAATATATAATGGAAGACTATCTTACGAATATCTTCTTGCCATTAATGACATAGATGCCTTTCGTAGCATTCTGCACACGACGACCCTGGAGATCGTAGATCTTTACTTCGTTGTTCAGCTCAGCAACAGTATTATTGATGCCTGTAGCTGTTCCGGCAACCACAGCGTATGGGCCAAAGCCACCTCGTGTGTTGGCTGCGCGGATGATGACGCATTCTGTTTCCGGATCAATGGTAGTATTGAACGTTGTCGCAGTCGTGATTCCTATGAGCTCGTTGTTCTTGAACAAAGCGTAGGCTGTTGCACCTTCCTTGGCTGTCCAAGTGATGGTGCCGTTGTTGTATGCGGCATCTGTGGGAGCGTCAAC
>CAMVQS010000066.1 GCA_947169685.1 uncultured Prevotella sp.
CTGCAGACGCACAGCCTTCAACACATTACATGTTCGCTTTCCTTTTTCCATAACGATTTCGTTTTAAGTTTTTGCAAAGGTAAACCAAAATTATGGTATTTGCAATACCACTTACTAATCTGACACAAAATTATGATTATAAAAGACTGATAATCAGATGCGTTCACAACTTACCAAGATGCACATTGACACTCTCCTCAAATAAGGCACAGCCAACAAAAGTCTATAAAATATATGAAAAAAAGCCCGTTTAGTTGGATAATTGAAAAATTTTGCGTTTCTTTGCATTCTAAACAATAACAAATCAAAGGAAAGAAATATGGCTTTTACCCAACTGGCAAATAAGATTTTCAATCAGGCAATAAGTGACTATCACCTGATAGATAACATCGATACACCCATCCATAATCCTTATGAGCGTGACACCGTAGAATACAATCTCTACCTGAAATGCTGGATTGATACCGTTCAGTGGCATCTGGAGGATATTATCCGTGCCCCCCATATCAATCCAGAAGAAGCATTGGGACTGAAGCGACGTATTGACCGTTCGAATCAGGACCGTACGGACCTGGTGGAAGAGATTGACACCTACTTCCGCAAGCTATATGCCGACGTGAAGCCGGCCCCCAATGCACGCCTCAACACCGAAAGTCCTGCATGGGCTGTTGACCGCCTGAGCATTCTGGCGCTGAAGATCTACCACATGCAGGAGCAGGTGGAACGTAAAGACGCTGAACCAGAGCACATTGCCCGTTGCCAGGCAAAACTCGATATTCTTTTGGAGCAACAGGTAGATCTCTCTACGGCTATCGACCAGTTGCTGGAGGATATAGAGCAAGGACGTAAGTACATGAAGGTCTATCGACAGATGAAGATGTACAATGACCCAAGCACAAACCCCATACTTTATCAGAAGAAGTAAAAGTGAAACACGATCATATACTCATCATCCGATTCTCGTCACTTGGCGACATAGCAATGACGGTGCCTGTGGTATATTCGCTGGCCCGTCAGTATCCTGACGTGCGCATCACCATGCTCAGCCGTCCCTTTGCCCGCCAGCTCTTTGAGAATCTGGCGCCAAACGTCAACTTCATGGAGGCCGACCTGAAGCTCGAATATCATGGTATCAAGGGCCTTAACACGCTGTATCGTCGCTTGGTTGCCAAACAGTTTACGCATATCGCCGACCTGCATAATGTGCTACGTTCTGAATATCTGCGCATGCGTTTCAACTTGGGGCGTTATCGCGTAGAGCACATTAATAAAAACAGGAAGGGTCGCCGTCGTCTGACCTCTCGAAACAACAAGCAACTCGTTCAGCAACCTACGGCAATCCAAAATTATCTGGACGTGTTTGAGCGGCTGGGATTCCCTATCCACCTGGAGTTCAAGAGTATCTTTGACGAAGGAAAAGGCAACCTGATGCAGCTTCCCCCCATCTTCGACACCAAGAACGATGACGAGCAGTGGATTGGTATTGCACCTTTTGCAGCTCATCAAGGCAAGATTTATCCGCCAGAAAAGATGTTAGAGGTCATTCGCCTGTTGGCAGCCGATTATCCCAAGGCACGCTTTCTGCTGTTTGGGCGCGGACCAAAAGAAGAAGAAACGTTCCTAAGCTGGTGTCACGAACTGCCGCAATGCGTCAATGTAAGCCTATATGCAGAGACGCTGAAGGACGAACTCATCCTGATGAGCCACTTGGACGTAATGCTTTCGATGGACTCTGCCAACATGCATCTGGCATCATTGACAGGTACACCTGTCATCAGCGTGTGGGGAGCCACCCATCCCTTTGCAGGATTCATGGGCTACAACCAGTCTCCCGACAATGCCATTCAAGAGGATTTATCCTGTCGTCCCTGCAGCATTTACGGCAATAAGCCCTGTCTGCGTGGCGATTATGCCTGCTTGAACGGTATTCAGCCAGAGACAATCTTACAGAAGGTGAAAACCGTTTTAAATAAATAACTGAGTACTAACTAAACAAAGAGAACGATTATGAAAAAGTATGTTTGCAACGTTTGCGGTTATGTGTATGACCCCGCAGTAGGTGACCCTGACAGTGGCATTGCCCCAGGTACAGCATTTGAGGACATTCCTGAAGACTGGGTATGCCCTGTATGTGGAGTTGGAAAGGATGACTTCTCAGAGGAGTAACAGCTGAGAAGCGAATTTCCAGATGATGATGCCAGCTGTCACGCTGACATTCATGGAGTGCTTGGTGCCCAGTTGCGGTATTTCCAAACAACCGTTACAGGCATCAACCACTTCTTGATGAACGCCTTTTACCTCGTTACCTAATACCACAGCATATTTTTTCTCTTTCGAGGGCACGAAGTTCTGCAGCTTCGTGGAATGTTCCACTTGCTCCACAGCCAGCACCTCGTAACCTTGTGCCTTCAACTCTTCAACAGCCTCTAGTGCCGTTTTATAATATTTCCAACTGACAGCATCCTCTGCACCCAATGCCGTCTTATGTATTTCTGTGGCTGGCGGTGTACAGCTGATGCCACACAGACAGATACCTTCCACACGGAAAGCGTCCGAAGTACGGAAGACACTACCTACGTTATACATGGAACGCACATCGTCTAACACCACTACCAGCGGCAGCTTCTTTGCCTCACGGTATTCTTCTATCGTAAGGCGCTGCATCTCTATTGTTCTTATCTTTCTCATTCTGCTGCAAAGGTACGAATAAGCGAGTGAAAAGCAAAAGGAAAAACTCTTTTTCTTTTCTTTTCTGAGCGAAAGTACCTTCGACAGAGTCAAAGGTAGGGAAAAGTTGAGAGTTGAGAGTTGAGAGTTTTTTCACTTTTTCTTATATTTCATTAAACCTTTTGAACATATCAACATCATACTTTAGTATGAATCGGATTCTATTAACTATTTTCCTGTGTCTGCTTACGGCAGTTGCATGGGCGCAAGGCACGGTACGTGGCCGTGTGGTCGAAAAACAAACAAACGAAGGGATGGAATTTGCCAATGTACGCGTATTGCAGGGCAGCAAATTCATCAAGGGTGCCATTTCAGACAGTGAAGGCTCATTCAACATTACTGGACTTAGCTATGGAACTTATACCCTTCAAGTAACATCAATCGGCTTTAAAGAAGAGACACGACAGTTCACGCTGACACAGAAGAACAGCCGTGTGACTTACCCAGCGGTCTATATGTTGGAAGACGCACAGTCGATAGGCGAAGTAGAGGTTCGCGGACAGCGTTCGCAGATGAGGCTCGAAGTAGATCGTAAGGTTTTTACCGTTGACCAGGTGTTGGCTGCAGCGGGTGGTGCTGTGACAGACCTGCTGGAAAGCATTCCCTCGATTGAGGTAACCACAGACGGTGAAATTTCACTACGTGGCAACTCAAGTGTGGAAGTGTGGATTAACGGTAAAGCCAGTGGTTTGACCTCCGATAACCGCTATGAGATTCTCCAGCAGATTCCTGCCGAAAGCATCGAGAGGATTGAGGTCATCGACAACCCGTCGGCAAAGTATTCTCCTGAAGGTTCGGCAGGCATCATCAATATTGTGCTGAAGCGCGACCGTATGGCTGGCTACTATGGTTCTGCCCGTATCGGAGTGAACACTCGCGGTGGTTGGAACACTGGTGTCAATATCAATTATACCAGTGGCCTGTTCGACGCTTTCGCCAATGTGGGTTTCCGTCATCGTCACGGTAAAAGCGGGGGTATGAGCGAACAGGAATATCTGAACACGAATACTTATCAGAACTATATCAGCGACAACGAGAACAAAGGTGAGAATCTCTTTGCACGCCTGGGTCTGACGTGGCACATGACACTAAAGGACGACCTATCGCTGACGGGTATGACGCTACAGGGCAATAATGATAACTATAACGTGACGCCCTACCACTACGGTACTATTGGAGCCCCACAAGATACCTACCAGCAGTATCGCTTGATTACGGGCGACAGAAAGCCGCACATGTATAACGTTGAACTGGGTTATACGCATACCTTCTCCGATGTCCATAAGCTTGATATGAATGTGTCGTTCAACCGCTGGAAAAGCGACAACAACAGTTACTATCAGGACTCTATCTGGTACATGGACGGCCTGACTCCCACCCAATATAGCTATCAGTATCGTCCCATGTTCAACAACAACCGCTCATGGGAAGTGAAACTTGACTACGAGAACCAGCTCAATGAGAATACAAAGATTGAGGCAGGCTACAACGGACGCTTCTCACACGAGAACAGTCCCCAGGAGTCATGGATTGACAACAACAGCTGGACAGGAGGTAACATGGTTGAAGATGAAGCCTACTACAATCGTTTCATCTACGACATGGACGTGCATGCCCTCTATGCCACCCTGAACTTCAAGCTGTGGAAACGTTTGGGCGTTATGGCAGGTCTGCGCGGAGAGTATTGGAAGGTCTTTACCGAGAGTTACAACTACAATCAGGAACACAACCCTGCCCTGCGCGACGACCCGTTCAAGAAAGACTACTTCCAATTGTTCCCCTCACTGTTCCTGAACTATGAACTGTCTGAGACAGCCCAACTGCAACTGAACTACACCCGTCGTCTGCGTCGCCCCTGGGGTGGGCAGCTCAACTCCTTCAAGAATACGCGCGATGCCTCGATGGTGGAGTTTGGTAATCCGCTGCTGACGCCAGAATACACCAACTCCTTCTCGCTCAACTTCCTGAAGACATGGGACAAACATACCCTGTCTGTCTCAACCTACTACCGTCCCACAACCGACGTCATACAGCGCATCCGTTGGCAGAGTGCTGCAGACGGCATGATGTACATGACCAACGAGAACGTCGCCAAACGTCAGAACATGGGTATCGAGGTTATTAGCAAGAACTCGCTGTGGCGTATCCTCGACCTCACTACAACCGTCAATGCCTACTATTCCAAGCTCGATGACTACTCTTACGTCATAGACAACCAGACCATCAGCGGAAAGGGTGAAGAGGCCTTCTCGTGGGATGCCCGTATGCTCGCGTCGCTGATGCTGCCTTACGACCTTTCTATACAGCTCACCGGCAGTTACCGTTCGCGTGGAGCCATCACCCAGGGACATCGCCAGCCCAACGCAGGACTCGACATCGGACTGCGTAAGACCTTCTTCAACAAGACAGTGGCACTGGCTATCAACTGGCGCGACGTCTTCGACTCTCGCCATTGGGAGAACTACACCTCTTCCGACACGTTCTGGCGCCATCAGAAGAACTGGCACAAGCGTGGGCTGAACTTCCAGCTGACATGGAACTTCGGCAACATGGGAACCAAGAAGAATGCTGACGGGCCAGAGGGAGAAGAACGTCCTCAAGATGTGACCCCCACTTACGACAGTGGTGGTGGATTTGAATAAAACAGCATGATGATACAACCGCAACTGGATTATTATAACATGGGAAAGGGCGTAGTTGCCTTCAGCAGTACCCGTCACGGAGGCTGCAGCGAGGGCAACTACGCTTCATTCAATATTAACCGCTATTGTGGCGACCAGGAAGACAACATCCAGAAAAACCGTAAGGCGTTATGCGAGATACTCGGCATCAGCGACAACCGTCTGGTCATGCCCCATCAGGTACACTTGACGAAGGTGGCAACGATTGACGAGCAGCATTTTACGCTGTCCTCTTCGGCACAGCAAGAGGCGCTGGAAGGGGTTGATGCTCTGATGACAGACCTCAGCGGCGTGTGCATCGGGGTATCGACTGCCGACTGCATTCCCGTTCTGCTCTACGACAACGAGCATCATGCCGTCTGTGCCATTCACGCTGGATGGCGAGGTACCGTCCAACGTATTGTCGTAAAAGCCATAGAGGCCATGACTGCTACCTACGGCACACAGCCAGAACTGTTGAAGGCTCAGATTGGGCCAGGCATTCATCTGGACAGCTTCGAAGTAGGTGACGAGGTCTATGAGGCCTTTGCAGAAGCCGGCTTTGAGATGTCTTCCATCAGCAGCCGAAAGGAAAAGTGGCACATTGACCTGCCTGCGTGCAACCGCCTGCAAATGATTGCCGCCGGCATAAAAGCAGAAAACATCGCCGTGTCGCCCGTATGCACCTTCCAACAAGCCACCGATTACTTCTCCGCCCGTCGTCTGGGCATCAATAGCGGCCGCATCTTCTCAGGCATTATAATGGAATAAGGGGGCTTACCCCCCTTACTCCAATGCTTTTATCATATCGTTCACATATTTCTCCATGAGCTCAGTCACTTGCTTCTGTGCTTTGCGAGATGATTTCGTGTAAGCACCATAGTTCTTGGTGATTTCAGAGATTGCCCGGTTCTGCTCGTTATAGAATGTCAATATCTCCTTATACAGCTTCGATATTTCTGTGGCAGGGATATGTAGGTCTTTTACCTGTTTGATGACATCCTGATACCGTTTATCCAGTTCTTTATTCTGCTTGATAATCTCATCGAAGATCCTGTCCATCTTGTACTGGTCTCTGGTGCCTTTCAGTTCCTCACCAATAGATTCGTATGAAGCCTTGATTGTCTCGATGTACATCTGGACGAGTTCCGATCTCAATTCAAGTTTTGCCTGATGTTCGGGTGAGAGTGAGCTTCGCCAGTCTAGACGCGGAGCAATAATAGCGGGTTGGTATTCGTCAGGTACATCATCTGCTACTACTACCGTATCTGCTACTACAGCAGCCGGTCCAATCAGACTCCTGCCCGACTGACGACCTACACGGCGTTCGTAGTCACGGTCTTCGTCGTAGTAGCCATTGTGTACGGTGATATGGTAGGTCTCGCCTGGCACGAAGTCAAGATCAATCCATGCAGAACAGAGCGAGCCGTCAGGGAAGATGCAGCGCAGACGACCTACACAAGGACGTTCGAGTTCAGTCTGGAACACAAATCGCTTGTTGACAACGGGCACACAAGCCACATACTCATGGTCCTCAAGGGCGTAAAGCGCATCACGAGAGTCAGCGATATAGATGTTGTAGAGCGAATCCTTGATGTTTTCATCCACACGGCCTTCAATCCTGAACATCTTCCTATTAGTATCTGTTGGCTTCTCGTACACGTCTGGACGTAACGAGGTAATCATATAGACGGTACCTACAAGGAATCTCTTGTCCTCTGAGAGTTCCCACACGATAGCATAGGCATCGCGCAACTGGGGGTTCTCAGGGTTCTTGCAGCACATGAACCACATCTCCTGATTCTTATTGGTGCGGATGCGTTGCATGCCTTGATTCGAGCCGTTGTCGGTAATTACCTTCAGCGAGAAGTTCTCGTTGCTGCCTGGCTGGATGTGCAGGAACTGATACGACAGGGGCTCGTCCTTTTGAAAGCAGCGGGCCACGGCAGTCATCATTTGGTCGTTTTGCAGGGCTACGTTCCGCTGTGTGAAGTCGTTCTGGTCATTGATTGCCAGACAACGGAACGGAACAATCTTCATGCTCGACTCGATGATGCCAGTGGCGGGGTTGCGGTTGACAGAAAACACCTGTCCTTCATTCTCACCACACCTGTTGATGACGGCGTTCAGAGCGGCGATGACGCTTTCCGGCTTCTTCTGGAGGTTAGTCGGCTGTTCGGCATTGGCTGTTGTAATGGCGCTGCAAACGATGAGCAGCATAATGATAATACGTTTCATATTTATTGGGTTTTTAATTCAATGATGCTTGTTCTAAATTATATTTTGATATCTCTAATTCCAGTTTCATCCTTTCCAAGAACGCCTCGTTGGTCTGTCTTTCCAGCAGGGCCAGATCTTCGGGCGTATCAATCAGGTTTTCCGGACGGGTTATGGGGATGTCGCGCTCGGTAAGCGTCACAACGGGCCCTTCCTCTTGTCCCTCACCCGAAGGGAGGGGAATATCTTGCACGGCTGCCAGATCGGTAGTAGGCTCTGCCACTTGGGGAGTATGCTTTGCGGCATGGGTTGTTGGAGTTCTCTGAGAAACCTTTTTTGTCTCCACTTTCGCAACCACGGGTTCTTCCACCTTTGAAACCTCAGGGCTAACCACTTCCTTCATGGGAAGGGCTGAGGACGGGGTCTGCTGGGCAACCGTTGGCGTCTGTTCCTTCGGGGGCATCAGCAACACCATCATCACGCCTGCCACACAAGCGGCGGCAATCCAGGGCCAGATGATACGGCGCGGCTTCTTCTGTTCGTTTACCACTCGCTGCATCAGTCGCTCGTTGAGGTCGGCAGGTATCCGCGGGCGCTCCGCCTCGTCCATGCTAAGGGCATCGCGAAGATTCTTGTCCGCTTTTCGTAGTGCGTTTAATTCCTCTGTCATGATTGCAACATTTTGATGATTTTACATATTTTCTTTCTTGTCCTGCTGAGTTTCGAAGCCACTGTCGTTGGAATGGATTCTGTGACAAAGGCTATCTCCTTCAGGCTCATTTCCTCGTAGTAGAACATAGTGATGACGGCTCGCTCATCGGGTGGCAGGTGCTTCAGCGCTGCACGAATCAGCTGTACTGTTTCGCTGTTCGCGTGACCCAGCGTCTCTTCCACGTCTGCATCTGATAGTTTCTCGGCACTTCCATCACGATCCTCAAAGTAAATCATTGCCGGATGCTTGTGCCTCAGCCAGGTCACCGCCTCGTTGTAGGCTATGCGCGAAATCCAGGTCTTGAGCGACGACTTCTGCTCGTCATACGTTCTGATGTTCTTAAAGACTTTCACAAACACATCCTGATACACCTCTTCGGCATCCTCTGCTGCCGGCAGCATCCTCGCCACTTGCGCGAAGACGTCGTTGCCGTAGCGTTCGAGCGTCTGTCTTTGGGCCTTAGGATTTTGTTCCCGCAGACCCTGTATCAGGTCTATGATTGTATCTGCCATTTCTCTGGTTTCAACTTCATTTGCATGTTCTGTTTATATATACGATGGAAATTTCAGAAACATTGCAAGAACCGAAAAAAAATTGAAAAATTGGCTTTTTTATTCCCAGCACTCTAATTCGTTTTCTATCTCGGGCAACTGACTCCGATGGAAGACGGGTTCTTTGATGCCTTGACGTTTCTGCTGGCGATAGTCATCGAGCAGGCGGAAGGCGTAGCGACCCAAGAGGACGATGGCCACAAGGTTGCAGGCCGTCAGCAACGCCATGAAGAAATCGACGATGTTCCACACCAGCTCAAAACTGGCAAGGGCACCAAATATCACCATTACGCCGCCAGAGCAGATACGATAGGCTGTCATCACTTTCGTGTTGGGCGTGATAAAACGGATATTGGCCTCACCATAATAGTAGTTGCCGATGATGCTGGAAAAGGCAAAGAGCAGGATGGCAATAGCTATGAAGACGGGGCCTACACTGCCCACCTCTGACTGCAAAGCCTCCTGCGTGAGTGAGATGTCATAGAGTTCGGGCACCTCATAGAGGCCGCTGATGAGGATGATAAAAGCAGTACACGAGCATACCAGCAGCGTATCGGTGAAGACGCCCAGCGCCTGAATCAAGCCCTGCTTGACAGGATGGCTCGTACTGGCCGTAGCTGCCGCATTAGGTGCACTACCCTCGCCCGCTTCGTTGCTGAACAGGCCGCGCTTGATGCCGTTCATCATGGCAGCGCCAATGCTGCCGCCTGCTATTTGTTCTATGCCGAAAGCATCAAGCACGATGACCTTCAGCACATGGGGAATCAGCTCGATGTTCATCACGATAATCACAATGGCCAGCAATAAATAACCCAGCGCCATGACAGGCACCAGCACGGCACAGACATGAGCGATGCGCTGAATGCCGCCGAAAACGATAATCAATGCCAAAGTTGCAAGAACGATTCCCACCCACAGGGGTGACCAGCCGAAGGCCCCCTGCATGGCATCACAGATGGTGTTTGCCTGGATGGAGTTGTTGCTGAGTCCGAACTGACAGGTGATGAGAATGGCAAACAGGATGCCCATCCACCGCTTTTTCAAACCCTTTTCCATATAGTAGGCAGGACCGCCGATGAACGAGTCCTTGTGCTTCTTTTTGTAAAGCTGCGCCAAAGTGGATTCCACAAAAGCCGTTGCCGAACCGATGAGGGCGATGAGCCACATCCAGAAGACTGCCCCAGGGCCACCAATGGCTATAGCAGAAGCCACACCAGCGAGATTGCCTGTTCCTACACGTGTGGCCACGCTGACAGCAAACGCCTGAAACGAGGAGATGTGGCGACTCTTGCCATTTTTCTCCTTGACTTGTTCTTCTACGGTACTGACAGCAGAATCAGTCAGCAGACGAAACATCTCGCCCACCATGCGGAACTGCACGAAGTGGGTTTTAACAGTAAACCAAATGCCACAAGCCACCAAAGCTACAATCAGCACGTAGCCCCAAATCACATCGTTTACAGCAGTTATCAGCTCGTTCATTGTGTGCCTTTGTATATTAAAACTGCAGCAAAGGTAGGAAAAAGAATCGGTATATTCAAGGAACCGAGGAAAAATCTTGAAAATAAAGGATAGTTACATGCCGTGTAACCCACCTTTACATGCCGTGTAACCCACCTTTACATGCCATGTAAAGGGTCGAAACATGCCGTGTATCGCCTCGAAAGTCGGTATGTTTCGCATGGACCACAACTCTTCATGATGATTATTCCAATACGGCTTAACACTTACCATCATCATGCTGAAAGGCCGATGTACGCTGGGTTTGAGGTATGGTAAGTGTTGGTAAAGACTTACTATAGACTTACCAAACACTTACCATAACACTTACCTTTTGCAGGAAGGCACAAAGAGTATCTGTTAAAATGCAAATTAAATATGCTTTTTTTGCCGAAAAACTTGCAAACCGCAAAAAAATTTTGTATCTTTGCACTGGCTTTGATGCATGAGAAACACTCATTTGGCCACTCATAGCCTTTAACCTTTAAAATCTAAATTTTTTATGCAACAAAAACTTACCGTAAACGGTGAGGCCATGAAGGCTTCACAGGAAGGAATGCTTGTGGTAGAGCAGTTTCTTCAAGACCGCTACCTCTTCCGTCGTAACGTGCTGAACGGGAAGGTGGAATTTGTAACCAAATCTGCTGTGGAAGACACACCTGCAGATCATCTGGCCGACTGGCGTCCGCTGACGCAGGAGGCGCTGAACAGTATCATTATCCAAGCCAAGCGCGAGGACATTTGCGACGGAGGGAACCCCAAGTCCGACATCGTCGAGCTGCTCCATTCTGAAGAGGTACGCGCGTGGAACCCCATCAGCGACTTTCTGGAGCACCTGCCCCAATGGGACGGGCAGAACCACGTGGCGCAGGTTTTTGGCCGAATTCCTGGCCTGACCACAGAGCAGCTCCATTTTCTTTGTGTGTGGATGCGCTCGATGGTGGCCCATTGGCTCCAGATGGACACCTTGCATGGCAACGAATGCGTGCCGACGCTGATTGGTGCACAGGGCTGTGGCAAGACCACCTTCGTGGTACGACTGCTGCCTTCGCACCTGCGCCAGTACTTCCTGGATCACCTGAACCTCTCCAACAAGTTCGACAAGGAGATGGCGCTGACCAACAACCTCTTGGTGAACCTTGACGAGCTGGAGGCCATCCGCCCCAGCCAGCATGCTGCGCTGAAGCAGACGCTCTCGAAGAGTAAGGTGAACGGACGCCCTATCTATGGCTGTGCACAGGAGGACCGCCCACGTTTCGCATCGTTCGTGGCAACGACGAACAACCCTCATCCGCTGACCGATGCCACAGGCTCGCGTCGCTACATCTGCCTGACCATTCCGCAAGGTCAGTTCATTGACAACACAGGCGAGATTGACTATGAGCAGTTGTATGCGCAGGTGCTGCACGAGATTCGTGAGCTGAAGTCGCCCTATTGGTTCAACAACGAGGAGGTGGCTCGTATCCAGGAGCTGAACCTGAACTACATGGAAGAGAAGGATATGGC
>CAMVQS010000067.1 GCA_947169685.1 uncultured Prevotella sp.
GTTGGGTCATCAGGATCTGTCGGGTCATCAGGATCCGTCGGGTCATCAGGATCTGTTGGGTCATCAGGATCTGTCGGGTCATCAGGATCTGTCGGGTCATCAGGATCCGTTGGGTCATCAGGATCCGTTGGGTCATCAGGATCTGTCGGGTCATCAGGATCCGTCGGGTCATCAGGATCTGTTGGGTCATCAGGATCTGTTGGGTCATCAGGATTAGTATTATCCTTTACCAGCACATCATCAAGGAAGAAGCGGCCCTTCTGCGATTCAAAGGTAACCCTTACATTACCTGTGCCCTTGATAATAAGCGTATATTCCGTAAAGGCACCCTTCTCCATTGTAACAACAACCTCGTCTGTGGGCTCAGTAGAACCAGCTCTAGTAACTTCTTCAATAGTAAAGCCGTCAGAAACATAAACATATAAATATTCACTATCATTCTGGCCTTTCCAAGCACCTGCGCGGAACGTTAGCGTTGCCTCTCCGTTAACAGTAAACAATGGTGTCGTAGCGCGACCATCAACACCTGATTTACCAAATCGAGCACATCCATCTCCGGCATAACCGTTATTATAGTCCCATCCATCAAGGTAAAGAGTTCCGGCTGCTGCACCTCCACTCCATTTCCCATCGTTTCCTCCCGTGCCTTTACAATTATCGAACGTCTCAGAGAACAGGTAGTCGCCAGTAGGCTCAACAGGGTCGTCAGGATCTTCTGGGTCACCGCCTCCATATACAGCAACATAATTAAATGAGATTGTACCATCACTGTTCTGCGTAATGTCTTCCACAGAAGAAGTCATGAACGTGTTCAAACTGTTTTTTTTGTTATAGAACTTGGCGGCAGGCGTAGAGTCCTTATTGAACCTGTTGTTTGAACCATACGGATAAGTATCGTTACTCATACCTTCAAATGTATAATACTTGTCCCCATCATACATTTCGTACTGATATTTATTATCAGCAGCAATCCACGTCATACGCTGATGGTTGGGATCATCATTGGGCGTATTGTCAGCCCATTTTGACTCATTATAATCCACCTGAAGAATCAACAGGCCACGCCCAGGCAGGGACGCGTCCCAATCTGTCTGCTGACGGTTCTCCAGCAGGAAAAACTCATTCGAGTTACTCGGATTATAAATAATGTAATAATCACCACCTTCCTGCAGCGACCTCATATTCGTAACTGTCACATCTTTGTCGCTCAGTTCAATGGGTTCCGACCAACCTGCCATCCAGCGCTCGTAGCAGGTATAGCCGGCTGGCTGATAACCGTCGCCATTATAGCTGCCAGCATCCATAAGGTCCCAGTATCCCATACCCTGTCCACCGCTGTAGTCAGTGTCGTAGAAATCAGGATAACCCAAACAATGCGAGAACTCGTGACACATAGTGCCTATACCGTCAATTGAGCCAGAGCCATTTAACTCTGAACCACAGGCATAGGAATTTACCTTCAGATTGGTACCGACAGTCACAGGACCATCACCATCGCCATAATACTTGGCTGAACTCAGGGTATAGGCATGGGGCCAAATGGTATTAGATGCTCCACCATCGGCTTCGCCCTTTCCTGCATATATCACATAAACCTGATCAACATAGCCGTCATTATCCCAGTCATATTGTTTCCAGTCATCAATCTCTTCCATTGCCAGCCTCACAGCCTCACAAACCATCTGTCCCGGATACTTATCGTCACCTCCGCTGTCATTCGAGCCATAATACGAAGCATTCTCTGAAACAGTAACAGGACCTACCACGTCGAAGTCAAGCTCAAACTGCCCACCACTTTGTTTCTTGAAGTAATCAGACATTGAGCCCTTGAAGTTTCCTTGAGAGAAGCCCTCCTCGTTGGCAATACGCTGATAGAGCGTATGATTGTTGGCAGCCTTGAACTGCTTATCCTTGAAATTAACCAAGATGATAATACCCTTCTTTGTGCCCGTATAGCTACTGCTGACCGTAGCCGCACGACGTGCTCTGAGGCGCTGTACCCGTTGGGCATTCACCTGCTGACGACGAACCTTCGCTCGCTCAATAATAGTTTTGGCATCAACAACCTGATAAAAATCAGTTCCGTCTTTCTGTATATAGGCTGTGCCATCTGCTGCTCTCCAGAAATGTCCGTGCTCATCACCGACAAGCAGGGCTCTCACTTCTGTTCCGTTGCTCAGTTTCAGCATTTTCCAAAGACCAGGCTTTGCAGGAACAGCCATCACTGTCAAGGCCATGACCAACAGTGACAATATTAAAAACAGTTTTTTCATTTTTATTTGTAGTTTTAGAATTTAAGTTACAGTTATTTTTCGATAGAATAGCTTACAAATGTAGGCATTTCCCCCTAAACAACCAAGAACTACAGCTATTTTTTATTATACATTAACCAAAAATTCTGGAGCCACGCTATTTCTTACGGTCGCAAAGATACATGCCCATAAGAATCATCAACGTGCCAAGCAGAAGCCACGGAGTAATCTGTTCGTTGAGCAGCCACCAGGCAAAAAGGATGGTGACGATGGGATTGAAATACACCCAGTTAGTAGCAACAACTGCCCCCAGTTTCTTGATGACCCAGTTCCATACGAGGTAGCAGAACAGTGAGGCTACAACGCCCAGATACAGAACATTCAAGAGGATGGAGGACGAGAAATGGAGGGTTGACAGTTCCTCGGGCACAATAAGATAATATGGTATAATGGTCAGGAGTCCGTAGAAGAACACCTTTCGTGTGACGAACAGGGTATCGTAACGCTGGGTGAGGGTTTTCAGTAAAAGTGAATAGACGGCCCAACAAAGACAGGCTGCAAACGCCAGCATGTCGCCAAGTGGTGACAAATGAAGCACAAAATGTCCGTTGAGCACAACGACAGCCATACCCAGACAGGCCAACACAGAACCCATCACCTGTATCTTGGTGAACCGCTCCGTTTTCCGATAGATCAGTGCCACAAGCAGCATGGTAAACAGCGGACAGCTACACACAATGAGCGAGGTATTGGTGGCTGTGGTATAGAGCAGGGCGGCATTCTCTGCCAGAAAGTACGCAGAGCCGCCCGTCAAACCCAGCAAAACCATAAGCAGCTCGTCCTTGACTGGCGAGTGGCTGCAGAAGAGGGACGTCTTCCTGAGGCTTAACGGAAGCAGCAGGACATAGGCAATGAGAAAACGCAGTGTGAAGATCTGCGCAGGTGATAAACCATCAAGGAGCAGCATCTTCGTGAAGACAAAGGTGCTGCCCCAGATGGCGACCACTATAAAGGCCACAAAATGGTACAATATATTACCGCTTAATCTCAATGTCGCGTTTCACGTTGTTTCGTATTTTCGTCAGATAGCCCTTCATTCCCTCCGCATTCTTATTGTCAATGATTTCCAGCAGTTCCTTCAGCTCTGTACGAATCTGCGACACCTGGTCGTGGGTATAGGGGTTGAACAGGATTTCCTGCAGCAGGTAGTCATCCTCATTGAGCACTCCCTTGGCAATACGCATGTGGCGCTTGAAGGTGGTACCAGGTGCATCCTGATGCTTCATGACAGCAGCGAAGACGAAGGTGGAGACAAAGGGAATACTCAGCGAGTAGGCCACCGTTTTGTCGTGCTCCTCGAAGGTGTATTCGTAGATGTTAAGCCCCAGCTTCTGGTAGAGGTCCTTGAAGAAGATACGTCCCATGTAGTCGCCCTCGCTGATGATGATGGCGTTCTCCTCACTAAGCTGTTGCAGGTTGGCAAACGTAGGGCCGAACATGGGGTGCGTAGAGACGAAACGCATGCCCGTCTGCTCGTAAAACTCCTTCAGGTCGGTCTTCACCGAGGCAATATCGCTGATGATACACTCCTTGGGCAGATAGGGTATCACCTCTTTAAACACAGGAATGGTATATTTCAGCGTGACAGCGTTGATGAGCAGCTCGGGCTGGAAAGCCTGAATCTCCTCGTAGGTTGTGAAGCGCTGACAGTTGTAGGTAAAGCGCATGCGCTTGGGGTCTTTCTCGAAGACTGCCACCTCATGCTCAAAACTCAGCAGGTCGATGAAGAAACTTCCCATCTTGCCTGCACCCATCACTAATATTTTCATCTCTACTTATTAATAATCTCAATCTGCTGACGCACACTCTCCTCGTGAATACTCTCAAACACATGAGCCACAAACTCAGGACCCATACCCAGCAGGGAGCCCTGTGCACCACGTTTGTCAAGAATCTCGTTGTAACGAGAGGTCTGCAGCACGGTCATGTTGTGCTCCTTCTTGTATTGGCCTATCTCTCGGCACACGCGCATGCGCTTGCCTAACAGTTCCATGAGTTGGTTGTCAAGTTCGTCTATCTGCTTGCGCAGCTGCGTGATGCCCTCGGTGGTGACGTGCTCGTCGCGTATGACGAGCAGCGAGAGGATGTAGTCAAGCACGTCGGGCGTCACCTGCTGTTTGGCGTCGCTCCACGCCTTGTCGGGGTCGCAGTGGCTCTCGACGATGAGTCCGTCGAAGTCCAGGTCCATGGCTTGCTGACATAGTGGGGCAATGAGCTCGCGCCGTCCGCCGATGTGGCTGGGGTCGCTGATGATGGGCAGGTCAGGTATGCGGCGCTTCAACTCAATGGGTATCTGCCACATGGGCATGTTACGGTAAATCTTCTTGTCGTAGCTGGAGAAGCCGCGGTGAATGGCCGCCATGCGCTTCACTCCTGCCTGGTTCAGTCGCTCCATAGCCCCTATCCAGAGCTCGAGGTCGGGGTTGACGGGGTTCTTGACGAACACCGGCACATCGACACCCTTCAGCGCATCGGCCAGGGCCTGCATGGCAAAGGGGTTGGCCGACGTGCGGGCTCCAATCCACAGGATGTCGATGCCATACTTCAGGCAGAGTTCCACGTGTTCAGGCGTAGCCACCTCGGTAGCCACGAGCATGTGGGTCTCGTCCTTCACTCGTTTCAGCCAGGGCAGCGCCTTCTCGCCGTTGCCCTCGAAGCCTCCGGGCTTCGTGCGCGGTTTCCACACGCCGGCCCTGAAGTTATGACAGCCAAAGCTGGCCAGCTGACGGGCGGTTGTCATTACTTGCTCCTCGGTCTCGGCACTACAAGGGCCTGCAATGACGAAGGGGCGTTCGTTGTCACTCGGTAAATTCAATGGCTTTAATTCCAGTTCCATAATTATATTGTCTTTTTTATTCTTTCCAATGCTTCTTTGATTTTCTCCTCCTTGGCACACAGCGAGATGCGGATGTAGCGCTGACCGTTTGAGCCGAAGATAAACCCGGGAGTGATGAAGACACGGGCCTCGTGCAGCACGCGCTCCGTCAGGTCTTCCACGTTCTGGATGCTGTCGGGAATGCGTCCCCAGAGGAACATTCCCACCTGGTTCTTGTCGTACGTACAGCCCAGCACGTCCATGATCTGCTCCGCATACTGACGACGACGGGCATAGGTATTGATATTAGCCTCGCGGTGCCACTCTTCGCTATTGTCATAGGCAGCGGCAGCAGCCAGCTGAATACCGCGGAACGTGCCGCTCTCAATGTTCGACTGCACCTTCAGAATCCACGAGATGAACTCCGCGTTCGTGGCACACAATCCCACACGCCAACCCGGCATGTTGTGGCTCTTCGACATGGAGTTGAACTCAATACAGCAGTCCTTAGCGCCCGGCACCTGCAGGATGCTCAAATGTTCTTCGCTCAGAATAAAGCTGTAGGGGTTGTCGTTGACCACCACGATGCCATGCTTCTTGGCAAACTGCACCAGCCGCTCGTAGGTCTCCCTCTGGGCGCGGCCACCCGTCGGCATATTGGGATAGTTCGTCCACATCAGCTTCGCACGGCTCAGGTCCATCTTTTCCAATTCGTCGAAATCAGGCTGCCAACCGTTATCCTCGCGCAGGTTGTAGTTCACAATCTTCGCTCCCAGAATCTTGGAGAGCGACGTGTAGGTGGGATAGCCGGGATTAGGCACCAGCACCTCATCGCCAGGATTCACGAATGCCAGCGTCACGTGCAGGATACCCTCCTTGCTTCCGATGAGCGGCAACACCTCGCTCTTCGCATCAAGCTCCACGCCGTACCACCGCTTATAGAACCGTGCCATCGCCTCACGCAGCTCCGGCGTTCCCTGTGTCGGTTGATAGCCGTGGGCGTTCGGCTGGCGTGCCACCTCACAAAGTTTCTCGATGGTCTGTTCCGAGGGTGGCATGTCGGGACTGCCGATAGCCAGGCTGATGATGTCCTTACCCTCGGCATTCAGCTGGGCCACCTCCTTCAGCTTGCGGCTGAAGTAGTATTCACTCACTAAACTTAATCTATCTGCTGGTTGTATCATAATCTGAGTATTCTGATTAATCTGAATATTCTGAGTATTCTGATAATTAACTGGTCTGTTTACCATCTTTATACTCTCCTAAAATCGTCAAGTCCTTGGTCAATGGGATAATGGCATCTATCGACTGACGATAGCGCGTCAGGTCGTCGTACATCACATCCACATAGAACAGGTATTCCCACTCGCGGCCGATGATGGGCAGCGACTGTATCTTCGTCAGGTTGATCTTGTAGAACGACAGGATGGCCAGCACGTGGCTCAGGCTTCCCTCTTCGTGAGGCAGCGAGAAGACGATGCTTGCCTTGTTGGCCTCCGTCAGCGGACGCAGCATGTCGGCCTTGTTGGGGTTCGACACCACGAGAAAACGCGTAAAATTGTGCTTGTTGTCCTCAATGTGGTCCTCGAGCACCTTCAGCCCGTACAGGCGGGCAGCCTCCGCATGACAGATGGCAGCCCAACCCCTCTTCTGTCCCTCGGCAATCATCTTCGCCGAACCGGCCGTATCCTCGGCCTCCACGTTCTTCAGCTGCGGGTGCTGTGCCAGAAACTGTCGGCACTGCATCAGGGCCACGGGGTGTGAGTGCACCTCCGTAATGGTGTCCCAGTCATCGTCGGGCAGACAGCAGATGCAATGCGAGATGTGCAGCTTATGCTCGCCCACCACCGCCGTGCCGGAGTCGCGCAGCAGCTCGTAGTTGTGTAGCAGGCTTCCCGCAATGGTGTTCTCAATGGCCAGCATACCAATCATCGTCGGGTCCTGACGCATGTTGTCAAACACCTCTTCGAACGTCGAGCAGCAGATCAGCTGTATCTGCTCACCCTCGAAGTACAGGTGTGCTGCAATGTCGTGGAACGACCCTATCAGTCCTTGTATCGCTATTCGTTTCATCTTTTACGTATTTAAAAACAAATCCCGCTTTCACTCTTTTGTGAAGCGGGACCTTATATCTTTCTAACTTTTTAACCTTTTAACTTTACTTACGGCCAACCGCTTCACAATTGCTTGCAAAGTAAAAGTAATAGCCGTAAAAGTAAGCTGCGTTCAACATATTGTCTGCTGTTTTTATTGTTTCGGCTGCAAAAGTATAACATTTCTGCGGAATAAACAAACAATTTGCAAGAAAAATACACAAGAAAAGCAGATTTTTTCCGAAAATATTGTATTTTTGCAATAAAATTACAGAAAACATGCAGATCATCGAACAAAGCATCATAGCCAAAAGCCCCGACAGGAAATGTGAAGACGGACTCGTCGTCACCGACGACTTCATAGCCGTCATCGACGGCAGCACCAGCAAGAGCACCCTGCGCCACAGCCTGTTCCGCTCCAACGGGCGCTACTGTATGCAGCTCGTCAGCCGATACCTGCGCCATGCCCCCAAGACCATCAGCTGCAGCCAGTTCTGCCGAGGCGTGACGGCTTACGTCCGTCGTCACTACCGCCAGTCGCGCCTCCCCCTGCTCAGCCAGCAGCCCGAGGAACGCATGTGTGCCTCGGCCGTCATCTTCAGTCGTGTCAGTCGTGAGATATGGATGATTGGCGACTGCCAGTGTCTGGTGGGCGGTGAGCTCTACGAGAACCCTAAGCCCTACGAGCAGATTCTGGCCGAGGAGCGTGCAGACATCATCCGCCACATGCCTTCCACCGAAGGGCTCCTCAAGCATGACACTGCCCGCGACCAGATCATCCCCCACATGAAGGAATGGATGAAGCGCCAGAACACCGACTACGCCGTCATCGACGGCTTCCCCATCCCCATGCAGCACGTCCGCATCATCACCCTCGACTTCCGTCCCTGGGAACTGGTGCTGGCCAGCGACGGCTACCCTTGGCTCTGCCCCACCCTTCAGCAGTCAGAAGAGCGGCTCGCCTGGCAACGCGCCAACGACCCGCTCAACATCTCAGACTTCAAGGCCACCAAGGGCTTCATGCACGGCAACGACTCCTTCGACGACCGCACCTATATCCGTTTCAGGGTATAAGGACTTTTCATGCTATGAAACCTACCTTTTCATTACGGGAATCGTACCTTTGAGGCATGTCTCGAAGGTACTCTCGTTCGAGAAAACTCAAAAAGTTTTGGTTTTTTCCTCACTTAATCGTACCTTTGCACTCGATGAAGAGACTTGCATACATAGCATGTACCCTCTGCGGGCTGTTGGTGTTAGGCTGCGGACAGCAAGCAGCAAGACGTGATTTGTTGCGGGCAGAACAATTACTGGACACACAACCAGATAGCGCTTTTGCCTTGCTGGACAGCATGAAAGATGAAGCAGACGACCTTTCAAAGTCGCTACACATGCACTATCATTTGCTGTATGCCCAGGCCATGAACAAAACCTACCACTCATTGAGCGGTAGGGACTCTGTGCTACAAGAGGTGGTTGACTATTACGACTGGTGGGGCAATGCCAATGAGTGCATGACTGCTAATTATATGCTTGGCAGTGTCTATCGCGACGAAGGGAATACTCCTTTGGCCTTGAAATATTATCGCGATGCTACAGAAAAAGCAGATACTGCATCCGCTGACTGCGACTACCGCATACTCTGCCGCATTTATGGACAAATTGCCGACTTATTCAATGTACAACGTGCACCAAGGCTGCAACTTGAGGCGCAACATAAGGCAGTTGACTATGCTTGGAAGGCCAAAGACACAGTAGCTGCAACTATCTTTTATGGAAATCTGTGCCTTCCATACCACATGCTAAACATGATGGACTCCGCACTTTATTACAGCCAAAAAGCAGCAATAATGTTCAAGTCAATAGACCGGAAGGATTTAGCAGCAGGATTATTACCTATAGATATTAGTGTATATCTAAGAAATCAAGACTACAACTCCATAAAATCTGCTATTGCTGAATATGAACGTTATTCCAACTATTTTGATCAATCTGGCAATATTAGAAAAGGTAAAGAAATCTATTACTACTATAAAGGTTCGTATTATGAGGGCATTGGGAAATTAGACTCTGCCGAATTATATTATAGAAAAACATTGCAAAGCCATCCCAATCTGAATGCAAAAGAGGCGGTATGTAAAGGGTTGTTGTCCTTGTATCAACAATTAGGAAATGTAGATTCTATATCCAAGTATTCTGAACTTTATTGCCAAACCAACGATTCTGCTAGTTTCGCACATTCTGCAGACGAGATAACCCGCATGCATTCCATATATAATTATGATGCAAGTGAGCGAAAGGCCATATTACATGAAAGAAAAGCCAACACCTATCGAATATTATTATCTTTGATTGTTCTGATAATGGTATTAGCAGGGTACATGGTTTATCGTTTCATCAAACGTCAGAAGCAATTGAAGATACAGGAGTTGGCAGAATCAAATACTGCTTATACGTCCTTACTCGCTCAGTATGTACAAACGCAGGAAGACCTGAACAGTGCCAAGCATGGTTTTGATAACTACCGGACGGACAAAGAAAAAGCGATCCAAGAACTTCAAAAAGCATTGTCTTTATATCAGGAAGAGACCAATCAGCAGAAAAGATGGGATGCCTCACAGGCCATGTTGCACGACCCCATTGTCATCCGTATGCATAAAATGGCAGGCACAGCATGCAAAGCCTCAGAAGAAGAATGGCGGAGTCTGAATAAGCTCGCATTGAACAACTTGGGCGTTTTTCTTGACAGGATATGTGACGAGAAAGCCAACCTTACAGAAAATGAAATACGTGTTTGTATTCTTTCGCGCCTCCAGTTTATTTCGTCTGAGATGGCCGTATTGTTAGGACTAAGCAAACAACGCATCACAAATATCAAAGCAAATGCCAACAAAAAGCTCTTTAACAGGGCAGGTGCACAGACGCTTGACACTAACATCAACAAATTAGCAGGGGACTCGGAGAGCCTGTAACGCTCTACCAATAAGCGCATTGCGGAAAACTGTGTACTAAGTGTACTCTGATTATTTGTTGAACCAATACCTTTTTCATACTTTTGCGCCATAAATAATTTAAAGCACAAATTTATGAAAAAGATTCTTTCTATTATCGTATGCCTGTTTATCACCACGTTAACGTGTCAGGCACAAAATGAAGTAGGTACACAAATCCATCTGCAAGTAAGGTATGATAATCCTTATGATGCAGGGAATCAAAACCCAAGATCCCCCATTGCCCCTCCTACGGTGTATATCAACGATTACACCCTGACGTTCGCAACCAATCATCCCGAGTATGTCCTATATATAAAGGATGAGTACGAGACTGTTGTCTATTCTACGGTTGTCACTTCCGCTACGACGGAAGTAGTGTTACCCTCTACCCTCTCTGGTGACTACGAGATTGATCTCATTTGTGGCAATTGGTGCTTCTGGGGATATATTGAATTATAGCATAAATAATGTTAAATAATCTTCTGTTAGTGCAAGGAATCGCAACCTTCAGCTTTATATTATCAGAACATCTAAATTGAAACGTATGAAAAAGAAATTCTTTATCCTTTTCTTTTTGCCATTGGCATTAATAGGACTATTGTGCATGGGATGCAGTGATACAGATACACGAGATGATATTCATGAACTTCCTGGTATACTAAAGAAAGTGAATAACGTGACAGACATAGAAGGAGTCCTTCATTTTGACATAGAACGCACATCCTGGTACATCAATGTAGCTCAGCAAGAAGGTAATGACAGCACTCGCTATAATGTTGATTTAACAGAACAACTCTATCCCATCATGGATTCCAATCATAATGCAGAGAATTATAAAATACTATTCTCTGGAATAATTTGCGAGTGGGTTGACCATCCTTCAGAACCACTTTTCGTAATAATAACTAAAATCGAACTTATAAGAAAAGAATAGTATGAAAAAGAAATTCTTTATCTTTGCCCTCATGCTGATGGTAGTATTTTCCCTTACCCCAGTATCGTGTTCGAATGATGATGATGAAAATAATTCATTGGTTATAGAAAAAGAAAATATCGTTGGAACATGGGAATTAAAAGGCTGGGGGAACGATATTTTATTCACAACATATACAAATGGTTATCTCACATTTTCTTCCGATGGAACATTAACAGGCAAAGGTAAAAGGAACCAGATATATGGTCATTATGTCTGCCAAGGTGATAAAATTGAGATGGATTATGCTACTACAAAGATTGGTTACACAAACGAAGAAGACTATTTTTTTGAAGAGAATTTAAGAAATGTTACGAAATATAGCTTCACAAAAAAGGGAAACCTCAGATTATATTATTCAATTGATGAGTATTTTGAATTAACATTGATACAAAGCTAATTATGAAACGATTATTTATACAAAGTATATTGCTAGGTATTTGTCATTTATGCTTTTCCCAAATTACCACAAACGAGCCACCTATAAGCGTATTGAAAGGTAAGTGACCAAGGGACGGTTCTCAATGATCCATTTTTGATGTAAATATTTTGAATTAATGATATAAATATGTAT
>CAMVQS010000068.1 GCA_947169685.1 uncultured Prevotella sp.
GACGTCATCCTCGACGAGAAGGACCTGCCCATCAAGAACTGTGCCTACACGGAGTGCTTCCGTCGCGAGGCCGGATCGTACGGCAAGGACGTGCGCGGACTGAACCGTCTGCATGAGTTCTCGAAGATTGAGATTGTACGCATCGACACCCCCGAACACTCGAAGGAGAGCCACAAGGAGATGCTGGAGCACGTGGAGGGTCTGCTGAAGAAGCTGGAACTGCCCTACCGCATCCTGCTGCTCTGTGGCGGCGACCAGTCGTTCACCAGCTCTATCTGCTACGACTTCGAGGTATATTCCGAGGCACAGGGTCGTTGGCTCGAGGTTTCTTCGGTCAGCAACTTCGACACCTACCAGGCTAACCGCTTGAAGTGCCGCTACCGTCGTCAGGACAACAAGAAGACTGAGCTCTGCCACACGCTGAACGGCTCAGCCCTCGCCCTGCCACGCATCGTTGCCGCCCTGCTGGAGAACAACCAGACGGCCGAAGGCATCAAGATTCCCGCAGCCCTTGTTCCTTACACCGGCTTCGAGATGATTGACTAAGGAAACAGAATTACTGCTGATGAACATCGCCGTATATACGCTGACATCGGAGCTGCACGACGAGCAGGCTGTCAACGGTGTTACCAGAGAGTTTCTGAGTAGCATCGACATGACGGGTGTGCTCAAGGGTAGTGACTATTCGGATTACGGAACCCATGCGCTCGACCTGATTTATGTGCGTACAGGCGGGACGGAGGGCATCTTCAAACGCTTGCTCCCCACCCTGCTTGAGCAGTCGAGACGTCCGTTCTACTTGCTGACATCGGGCAAGAGCAACTCGCTGGCTGCTTCGATGGAGATTTTGTCCTACCTCAGACAGAACGGACTGAGGGGCGAGATCATACACGGAAAGACAGCGTATATACGCCAACGCATCGCGCTGCTGGCAAAGGCCGGCGAAGCGCTACAACGCTTGCAGGGACTGAGGCTGGGCATTGTCGGAGAGCCTTCCGACTGGCTCATCTCAAGCCATGCTGACAAGCGCAAGGTGCAGGAGCTGCTGGGCATAGAACTGGTTGACGTTCCCATGCAGGAGCTGCTCGACGTGCTGGGCGAAACGCCCCAGGAACCGATGGCTGGCGCACGACACATTCATGAGGCGCTGAAGGTCATCGTGGAAAGACACCAGCTGCAGGGTTTCACGCTACGCTGCTTCGACCTGCTGACCGCCGTACACAACACCGGCTGCTGGGGACTGGCAAAGCTCAATGCAGAGGGCACGGTGGCAGGCTGCGAGGGTGACGTTCCCACGCTGCTTTCGATGACGATTGTACAAGCGCTGCTGGGCGTCAGCGGTTTCCAGGCCAACCCAGCCACCATTGACCCAGAGACCGGCGAGCTGTTGTTTGCCCATTGCACCATTCCCCTGAACCTCGTGGAACGCTACGAGCTGGACACACATTATGAGTCGGGCATCGGCGTCGGCATCAGAGGTTACATGAAGGAAGGTCCCGTCACCATCTTCAAGGTGTCAGGTGACCTCAGCCGCTGCTTCATTGCCGAAGGCGAACTCATCAGAAACCAAGCGAAGCCCGACCTCTGCCGTACACAGCAGGTCATTCAATTGAAAGATATCGACAAAACAAAATACTTCCTGACGGAGCCCATTGGCAATCATCATGTCATCATGCCAGGACATCATCAGGAAGTACTTAGCGAAATGCTGAAGGCATTGGGCTGAAAAGCCCTGCCTACGGCATGCTGAAGAAGAAGAACAGGGCTGCCTGTTCGGGCGGTACACCGTCAGCTCGTCCTATTGTAGAGTTGTTGCGATCACGGATGGTACCGTCACGTTCCACCTTACCAAGATAAGAGTTGTTGCGGTCACGTACCGTACCGTCGCGTTCTATTCGACCAATCGTAGAGTTGTTGCGGTCACGGATAGTACCGTCACGCTCAATCTTTCCGATAGAGGAGTTGTTGCGGTCACGCACCGTACCGTCGCGCTCAATCTTACCAATCATGGAGTTGTTGCGGTCGCGGATAGTACCGTCACGCTCAATCTTTCCGATAGAAGAGTTATTGCTGTTTCTCAACGTCTGCGCTGTGCAGGCTGTTGATGCTCCAACTGCCAAAAGCAATAAAAACAAGATCTTTTTCATCAGTTCAAATTTTTATGGTTAAAACTAAATTCTTTCCACTTGCTTGACGCCCTTGACGGTACGCAGCTTCTTGATGAGCGACTCCATGCGTGACGTGTCATCGAGCATCACCACCAGATTACCGCTGAACAGTCCGTCGTGCGAATCGATGTTGATACTGCGCAAGACCAGTCGCTCGTCCTTCGAGATGATGCTCGTCAGGTTGTTCACGATGCCAATGTCGTCGTTGCCCACCACGCGCAGGGTGATGGAGTACATGGAGGAGCCCTTGCCGCTCCACTTGGCCTTCACAATGCGATAGCCGAAGCGCTTGCGCAACTCAGGGGCATTGGGGCAGTCCATGCGGTGAATCTTAATACCTCCGCCAGCAGTAACAAAGCCGAAGACAGCATCACCATAGATGGGGTGGCAGCACTTGGACAGCTGGAAGTCAATGCCTTTCAGGTTCTGGTCGATAACCAGCACATCGTCCTGATTAACCGCTGCCTGCTGCGTGCTGAGCGAAGAGTCGAACTGGTAATCGGCTGCCGAACGAGCCACATTGTCACCCGTGACAGCTGTCTCACGCTGTTTCTCCTCCAGATATTTGTCGGCCACGTAGTTCAGGTCGAGCTGTCCGTTGGCTATCTGACGGTAGAACTCACTGGCCTCCTTGAAGCCCAAGCGTTTCATGAGGTGCATCAGCACAGGCTCCTCCACCTCAATCTTCCTGTTCTTGAACTTACGCTCCAAGGCCTCCTTGGCAAAGAGTCCGTCAGATTGTTGCGTCTCACGCAGTGCCAGACGAATCTTCGACTTGGCACGGCTGGTCTTGACGATGTTGACCCACTCCTGCTTCGGCTTCTGGTTGGTCTGCGTCATGATTTCCACCTGGTCACCGCTCTGCAGCTCGTGACGGATGGTCACCACCTTATTATTAATACGCGCGCCTACGCACTGGTTGCCAATCTTGGAGTGGATATGGTAGGCGAAGTCAAGCACCGTAGCACCCTTGGGGAACTTGAAGAGGTCACCTTTGGGGGTGAAGACGAACACCTCGTCTTCGTAGAGTTCCATCTTGAACTGATCCATCGCCTCCATACCAGAACTATTCTCCAGCATGGAGCGGATGCCATTGAGCCAGTCGTCGAGTCCGCCCTCACTCTTCACGCCCTTATAGCGCCAGTGGGCGGCAACACCTCGCTCGGCCACCTCGTCCATACGCTCCGTCCGTATCTGCACCTCCACCCACTTCTGCTGAGGTCCAAGCACTGTGATGTGCAGACTCTCGTAGCCGTTCGACTTGGGCACTGAGAGCCAGTCGCGCAGACGTTTCGGGTTGGGCTGATACATATCGGTGACAATGGAATATGCTTGCCAACACTGCATCTTCTCCTTGTCTTCAGGACAGTCAATGATGATACGGATGGCAAAGAGGTCATAAACACCCTCGAAGGGGCATTTCTGCTTCTTCATCTTCTGCCAGATGGAGTGTATGCTCTTCGTGCGACCCTTCATGTGGAACGTCAATCCTGCCTCCTTGAGCTTCTGCTCAATAGGGCCGATGAAGTTGGCAATATAGGCGTCACGGCTTTTCTTCGTGGCGTTCAGTTTCTCCTTGATATGATAGTAGGCGTCGTGCTCCAAGTACTTCAACGACAAGTCCTCCAGCTCACGCTTCAATTGGTAAAGGCCCAGTTTATGAGCCAGCGGTGCATACAGATAGGCAGCCTCCTCACTCACCCTGCGGCGTGCTTCGTCGTCGCCTGCGTCACGAATCTGTCGCATCAGGTTCACGCGGTCAGCGATCATAATGAGGATAACCCTCATATCCTCGGCAAACGACAGCAACAGGTTACGGAAGTTCTCGCTCTCGATGACGGGATTCTTCTTGTAGAGTTCCTGAATACGTTTGAGGCCATGCAGGATGCGAGCCACAGACTCACCAAAGTCTGCTTGGATATGCTCGATGGTGGCAAAGTCGCCTTCCACACTGGCATGTAACAGGATGGCCAGCACCGCGTCGCGTCGCAGACCAATTTCCTCCACCACAATCTTGGCTGTCTGCAGACTCAGCACCACAGGGTTGAGACTGAACACGTCACGGCTTACCTCAGGCTGTTCCAGATAACTTTGCAGGTAACGACGCAACTTCTCTTCGTCACCCTCATGAAGCGACGGTCCCACCTGCTCCTTGATACTGTTATAGAGCGTAATGGCATCCTCCCGTTCCTGTGTCGTAAACTGCAATTTCTCTGACATAGTCTTTCTAATGATATGGTTTTGTGTGGGCAAAGGTAATATATTGCATGCAGAACACCAAATTTCTTATGAGAAATTATAAAAAGAAAGGCCCCCAGATCAATGTGGGAGCCTTCCTTATGATGTGTCGTTTGTTTCCTTATTTGTTCACCTGGAACTTCGTGTCACCATCCTTAAAGAAGGCGTTAATCTGCTTGGCTGCAGCAATACCGGCATTGATATTAGCCTCGGCTGTCTGAGCACCCATCTTCTTGGGGGTTGAGAAGTAGCGGCCCTCGAACTTCTGGAACTCGTCGTTGGCATCAGGCATGATGTCGGTGACGAACTTCAGGTCCTCGCGCTCCTGCATCAGCTTGATGAGCTCCGGCTCGTTGATGACTTCCTTGCGGGCAGTATTGACGAGAATGCCACCCTTCTTCAGCTTGCCTACCAGAGCGTAGTTGATGCTCTGCTTAGTCTCGGGCGTTGCGGGGATGTGGAGCGATACGACGTCGCAGGTCTCGAACAGGGCATCCTGATTGGCAACGGCGTGTACACCAGCCTTCTCGATGACCTCTGCGGGGCAGAAAGCGTCGTAGGCATAGACGTCCATGCCGAAGCCCTTGGCGATGCGTGCCACGTTGCGGCCTACGTTACCGAAGGCAAGGATACCGAGCTTCTTGCCCAGCAACTCTGAACCGCTCTTGCCGTTGTAGAAACCACGAACGGCCATCACCAGCAAACCAAATACAAGTTCTGCTACTGCATTGGCATTTTGACCAGGAGTGTTCTCTGCTACGACGTTGTGGGCGGTAGCAGCAGCAAGGTCGATGTTGTCGTAACCTGCACCGGCACGAACCACAATCTTCAACTGTTTAGCTGCATCCAACACTTCGGCATCTACCTTATCCGAACGGATAATCAGCGCGTCAGCATCCTTCACAGCATCCAACAACTGTGCCTTCTCCGTATATTTCTCGAGCAATGCAAGCTCATTGCCTGCTGCCTCTACTTCCTTCTTGATGCCCTCGACAGCTGCTGCTGCGAAAGGCTTTTCTGTTGCAACTAATACTTTCATAGTGATTAATGATTTGCTTCAAATTCCTTCATGCAGGCAACGAGTGCGTTGCAGCCCTCGATGGTCTGTGCGTTGTAACAAGAAGCGCGGAATCCGCCAACCGAGCGATGACCCTTCACGCCAACCATGCCCTTCGACGTAGCGAAGTCGAGGAAGTCCTTCTCCAGCTCCTTGTACTCGTCAGCCATGACGAAGCAGATGTTCATCAGCGAGCGGTCCTCTGCCTTGGCTGTGCCCTGGAACATCTTGTTGCGGTCAATCTCGCCATAGACGATCTCGGCACGCTGCTGAGCCAGCTTGTCCATAGCCTCTACGCCACCATTCTTCTTGATCCAGCGGAGGGTCTCCAACGCGCTGTAGATGGGTACAACGGGAGGCGTATTGAACATAGATCCCTTATCCACGTGTGTGCGGTAGTCCAGCATGGTGGGAATCTCACGGGGAGCCTTGCCCAGTTTCTCGTCCTTCACGATGACGATGGTCACACCGGCCATAGCCAGGTTCTTCTGAGCACCGGCATAGATGGCGTCATACTTCTTCACGTCGATGGGACGCGAGAAGATGTCACTTGACATATCGGCAATCATGGGAACATTCACGTCGAGGTCCTTGCGAATCTCTGTACCATAGATGGTGTTGTTCGTGGTGATATGCAGATAGTCTGCGTCTGCGGGAACACTCCAGTCCTTGGGGATGAAGGTGTAGTTGGCATCGGCTGAAGAAGCCACCTCAACCACTTCACCGAAAAGCTTTGCTTCCTTCATGGCCTTCTTTGCCCAGACACCCGTGTTCAGGTAGGCAGCCTTCTTGATCAGGAAGTTGTAGGGAATCATGCAGAACTCGAGGCTTGCACCACCACCAAGGAATATCACGGAGTAGCCCTCGGGAATGTCAAGCAGTTCCTTCACTAGAGCTACTGCCTCGTCAACGACGGGCTGGAAGTCCTTTGCACGATGGCTGATCTCCATCAGAGAGAGACCTGAGCCGTTGAAGTCTAAACACTGTTGTGCGGTCTTTTCGATAACCTCGCGCGGAAGCATCGAGGGGCCGGCGTTAAAGTTGTACTTCTTCATTTTTTAGTTGTTGTTTTTTTAAATATGATTATATTTGTTCAAATTCGCGCCGCGAAGTTACACTTTTTATTTTACTTGACCAAACTTTTGAGCAAAAATTCACAATTATAGGGTAATTTCCTATCACATTGTCAAGTCCGCTTGACATTTTTCAGCCTCTTTTACTTTTTTTTGCTTTACTTTCTTTGTTTGTTTCGGGGAAAGTATTACCTTTGCAGCGATTTTAACCCATTAAACAGAACAGAAAAATGAAAAAAATGATTACTTTGCTGGCACTCATCATGACCTGCCAGTTGGCTTTCTGCCAGACTTTCAACGACTTTTTTGACAAGTATAAGGATGTAGAAGGCATCGAATATCAAGAGGTTACTAAGGATATGCTGAAGTTAGCCATGGGTCAGGCTGATGCCGATACAAAGGCTGCGCTTGAACGCATTGAGTCTATCCGCACAATGACCGTCGCAAGTCCCACGGAAGAGCTCATCAATGCGATGGATGCTGACACCGATCAGCTGCAAGTAAGATACCAGAAGTTGGTTGAGCAGTCAGAAGATGGTCAGGCTATTCTGATTCTTGGCGACGGAGAGGACGATGACCAGTTTGAGGCGCTGTTCGTTCTTCAGGCTTCTGCCGAGGGGATTAATGCCATTTTGATGACCGGCCGAATCAGCATGAGCGAGCTGGAGAAATTCGGAGGAATGGCAGGTAACTAATCTTCCGTAGGAAGAAACACTTTTTATCATGGGGTGGAACGGTCGTTCTGCCCCATGAATCATTTTAGATGATGAGTTTCTTCTTCGAGAAGGCAATAAAAAGAAGGAAGAAACGTTATAAGGAGGAAATGACAATTCATATATATAATATAGTACGAGGACGGGTAAAAGGTTTCTTACTTCTTTACCTCTTTATCTTCTTACCTTTTGCCGTACAAGCCCAGACTTTTACGCTCACAGGTCGCGTCATCGATGAGGATCACAACCCCATTGAACTGGCCAACGTCAGTTGTGCCAAGCAGGGAAAACTGGCCATGACGAACCTCAAGGGGGAATTCAGCATAACGTTGCATTCAACTGATACTGTTGTCGTTAAGTTCTCGATGGTTGGTTACAATGCCAAGAAGCGGACGTTCCATAACCCAAAGGGAAAACAGCAGATTGAGGTGATGCTCCCGTCACTTGAGGCACTGGGTGAAGTGGTGGTCACGGAACGTCGCCGACAGAACACGCCAACCGAACAACTCTCACCACGCGACACCCGCAACAGCCCCTCGGCCAGCGGCAATGCCGTCGAGGACCTGCTACAACAGCAGGCTGGCGTCTCCTCGCACAACGAGTTGTCGAGCCAGTACAACGTGCGTGGGGGCTCGTTCGACGAGAACTCCGTCTATATCAACAACATCGAGGTATATCGTCCCCTGCTGGTCAGAAGCGGCGAACAGGAAGGCCTTAGCATCATCAACTCAGATATGGTGGAGTCCATTGGTTTCTCGACGGGCGGCTTCGAAGCACGCTATGGCGACCGCATGTCGTCAGCACTTGACATCCGCTATCGTCGGCCAGACAAGACCGAAGCCAACCTACAGGCATCACTGCTTGGAGCCAGTGCCTACTTCGGAACAGGCGGCAAGCGCTTCAGCATGAGTCACGGCGTGCGCTACAAAACCAACAGCTATCTGCTGGGCACCACCGACACGAAGGGCGAGTACCATCCATCGTTCCTGGACTATCAGACCTACCTGACCTACAAGCCATCCAAGCGCTGGCTCTTCGAGTTCATCGGCAACATCTCTGAAAATCATTATAAGTTCACGCCCGAAGACCGCGAGACATCCTTTGGCACCCTGCAGAATGCCAAGACCTTCAAGGTGTATTTCGACGGACAGGAGAAAGATGTCTTCCGCACCCTTTTCGGCAACCTCTCCATCACCTATAACCTGACACCTGACACCCACATCTCACTGTTGGGATCGGCCTTCCACACAAAGGAACGCGAGGCCTACGACATCGTGGGACAGTACTGGCTCGACGATGCCCAGGCAGCTGAGCAGCTGGCCGTCGGAACCTATATGGAGCATGCACGCAACCGACTGTCTGCCGACGTGATAAGTGGCAAGCTGATGGTGCAGCACCGCACCAAGCACCACCAGTGGGAAGGAGCCTTCACCCTGAAGCGCGAACGCATTGAGGAGTATTCACGCGAATGGGAGATGCGCGACTCCAGCGGCTACTCCCTGCCCCACTCTGCCGACCGTCTGGACCTGATATACCAGCTGACAGCCAACAACAAGCTGACCTCTACACGCACCGAAGCCTACCTGCAGGACACCTACCGATGGGCTACGGGAGCCGACATACAGAGCTTCTTCACCCTGTGCTACGGCATCCGCATGAGCCATTGGTCCTTCAACAAGGAAACTACCGTATCACCTCGCGTGGCACTGGCTGTTACACCAGCCTTTAATCAAGACCTGACCTTCCGCTTTGCCGCAGGTCTCTACTACCAGGCACCCTTCTTCAAGGAGATGCGCGATACGACCACCATCAACGGACAAACCGTGGTGACGTTCAACGAGAATATCAAGAGCCAGCGCAGCATACACTTCGTGGCAGCGATGGACTATCGTTTCAAGATGCTGGAACGCCCCTTCCGCTTCACGGCAGAAGCCTATTATAAGGCACTTTCGAATCTCATCCCCTATAACGTACAGAACATGAAGCTGACCTATTACGGCGAGAACATCGGCAAGGGACACGCAGCAGGACTCGACTTCAAGCTGTTCGGAGAGTTCGTGCCAGGCACCGACTCGTGGCTCACGCTCTCGCTGATGTCAACCAAGCAGGAGTTCAACGGACAATCCGTACCCCTGCCCACCGACCAGCGTTGGGCTGTCAACCTGCACTTCACCGACTACTTCCCAGGTACCGACCGCTGGCGCATGACGCTACGCCTGGCCTTTGCCGACGGACTGCCGTTTGGAGCTCCGCACCGAGGACTGGAATACCAGCATTTCCGTGCTCCAGCCTATCGTCGTGCCGACATCGGGCTAAGCTATCTGGCTTACAAGAACGAGGAACGTACAACCTTCGGTCTGAAGCGTGTCTGGCTGGGTGTCGATTGCCTCAACCTCTTCGGCATCAATAACGTCAACTCCTACTACTGGGTGACTGACGTCAGCAGCCAGCAGTATGCCGTTCCCAACTACCTGACAGGCCGCCTCATCAACGCGAAGCTGAGCGTGGAGTTCTGACGCCACAGCTAAAGGCATGAAGTTGGTTGCCCAACATAGCCTTCAGAACAGCAAAGACCTTATCACCAGTACAATGGCTGGTGTAGAACTGGGTATTGGGATAGTTTGCCTTGAGCCTTTGAGCCAATGCTGTGAGCTCTTCTTCCGATTCATGGTCATCAAGCAAATGGAACCCACCTACTACGGTCTTGACAGGACAAGGACATGCCGCCAGAATATTTTCCAAGCCGCTGTGGGCACAACCTGTAAAGAGCAAACCATTTGTGTATAGCGCCAGTTCGTGACGGAAATCATCGTTTACATAATTACCTTCTGCATTCTCTATAAACAGATGCTGGTTCCCCTGTGGCATTGGATGAATCTGAGGGATGTTGGCTATGATGTGCATGTCCTTGTCTATATCCATAAGCGCCCTTCTCTCCTGCAGATTCTCTGGCCACTCCGTCGTAATACTATGAAAATAACGGCGTTTAGAGTAAAACTTCCCACTGACGGCATCGGACGAAACAATGACTTTAGCCTTGTTGTTGATGTTCATCAGATATTTCAATCCTCCGGCATGGTCGCTGTGTCCGTGAGAGATAAACACATAATCCACCGTACTGAGGTCGATGCCCATTTTCTCAGCATTACGGATAAACACATCACTGGCTCCTGTATCAAGCAAGATTCGATGTTTCTCCGTCTCCAACAGGATAGATAACCCATGCTCTATTTCGAGCGATGAATGCTGAGTACGATTATCTGATAATACCGTCCACGTCATGCTTATTCATTTATCCATGTCTGTTGATTTCGCCTCTCGAATATTATCTCCATAGTTGTTTTCTGCACTTGCATACCCATGCTGCGATAGAAATGCAGGGCAGGTTCGTTACCATCCCACACATTCAGGGTGATGTTGTTACAACCGATGGACTTCGCATAGTCACGGACGTATTCGTATAATGCTTTTCCTACGTGTTTGCCTCGTGCATTTTCATCCACGCAGATGTCATCGATGTACAGCGTCTTGATGTCCTCTAACAGTTGGTTACCCCTTACCTCTGTAATCTGACAGAAAGCATAACCTAACACCATTTCGTCGTCAAAAACGAAAATGGGTTTGCTGTCATCATTGAGCATCGTTTCCAGTTCCCGCTCGTTATATTTGGTCGTGTGGGGTTTAAATAAGTCAGGGCGTATCACATGATGCACCATGTTCACTTGATGTAGCAATTCTATGATACGCTTAATGTCTTCTTTGTTTGCTTTTCTAATCATTAATCTAGTCAATTCTCCATATATTTTCGCGCAGTTTTCTGTGCAAAGATAGTTATTATTTGGGAAATTTCGCTATCTTTGCATCCAATTTAACAAATAAATAACTAAAGTTTCGCAAGTGATGGCGTACCTGCATAATTTAACATAAAATAGGAATAAAAAAGGCCTCGACGTTTGGTTAACTCACTGAAAATGAGTAATTTTACAATCGCCAAAAAGTAAAATTCAAACATCAAAGCCGTGAGCAAAGTTACAACAATTATTTCAGATTTGAGAAGCTTTTTCTCAGAAAATAATAAAAATCGTGCAATTAATGCTATTATGAGTGTCATGGAGTGCATAAACATACGTCCGAGCCTGATCGGAACAGAGAAGAAGGACAACTGCAAGTTCACGAACGTGCAGGTTCTGAATCTTCTGATGCTGTTTCCGTTCTACGTCGTCAGGAATGCATACCAGTACTCGGGCTCATCCTTAAGCCGCCTGTTCAGTTGTGAGAAGGACATGTTCTATCGTTTTATGAATGATG